>JBHEMN010000130.1:0-5238 GCA_046262575.1 Jatrophihabitantaceae bacterium | reverse complement strand
TCACGTGGGTAACGCACTGGCTACGGCGGCCGTCGCGCTCGAGTGCGGCATGGCGCTCGTCGATGTCGCGGCCGCGCTCGGGCGGGCCGTGCCCGCGTCGCGATGGCGGATGGAGGTGACCGAGCGGCCCGACGGCGTGGTGGTCATCAACGACGCCTACAACGCCAACCCTGAGTCCATGCGTGCGGCGCTGGAGGCCCTCGTGTCGGTGGCCGGCCCGCGCGGGGCGCGGGGCGCCCGGTCGTTCGCAGTGCTCGGTCCGATGGCCGAACTCGGCGCCCACGGCCCCGATGAGCACGAGGCGCTAGGCCGGCTCGCCGTGCGCATGGACGTGTCGCGGGTCATCGCGGTCGGGGAGCAGGCCCGCCCCATTCACCACGGGGCTGCTCTGGAAGGCTCACGGGACGGCGGGTCGAGTTGGGTGGCCGACGCCGCGGCAGCGATCGCAGTGTTGCGCGGCGAACTGCGACCGGGTGATGTCGTGCTCGTCAAGGCCTCGCGGACGGCGAGCCTAGAGCGAGTGGCGCTCGCGATCGCCCACGATTCGGGTACTGGCAGCGAGCCGGGTACTGCTACGGACGGGACGGGAGGCACCGGCGCGTGAAGACGATCCTGCTCGCGGCCGTCGTCTCGCTGCTGACCTCGATCCTGTGCACGCCGCTGGTGGTGGCGTACTTCCGACGGCGCGGCTTCGGCCAGGAGATCCGCAGCGACGGCCCGCAGACGCACCTGATCAAGCGGGGCACACCCACCATGGGCGGTGTCGCGATTCTCGGCTCGACGGTGTTCGGCTACGCCGCTGCGCACATCATCATCGCCGTCCGCGGTGGTGGTGGCCCCAACGCGTCCGGCCTGCTCCTGCTATACCTGTTCGTCGGGCTCGGCTTGGTCGGCTTCCTCGACGACATGATCAAGCTGCGCCGACAGCGCAGCCTCGGGTTGCGGGCCCGCGCCAAGTTCGGGGGCCAACTCGTCGTCGGGCTGTCGTTCGCAGTCCTGGCCGTGCAGTTCCGCAACAGGCTCGGGCTCACGCCGGCGTCGACGCACCTGTCCTACGTCCGCGACATCAGCCAGATCGGCGTCGGCGCGCTGGGCTTCGTCGTGCTCGCCTACGTCATCATCGCGGCGACGTCGAACGCGGTGAACCTGGCCGACGGCCTGGACGGCCTCGCCGCCGGCGCATCGGCGATGGTGTTCGGCGCGTTCACGCTGATCTCCTTCCTGCAGTTCCGCAATACCTGCGGTAGCAATCCCGTCGGCGGCTGCTACGAGGTGCGTGACCCGCTCGATGTCGCCCTGGTTGCCGCGGCGGCGATGGCTGCGTGCTTCGGCTTCTTGTGGTGGAACGCCTCGCCGGCGCAGATATTCATGGGCGACACAGGGTCTATGTCCCTCGGTGGGCTGATGGCGGGTCTGGCCATCCTTACCCACACCGAGCTGCTGCTCGTCGTGCTCGGCGGGCTGTTCGCCGCGGTGACGCTGTCGAGCATCATCCAGGCCGGCTGGTTCAAGTTCACCCGGATCCGGTCCGGGCGCGGAAAGCGGGCGTTTCGGATGGCGCCGCTGCACCATCACTTCGAACTCGGCGGCTGGGAAGAAGTCACGATCATCGTCCGGTTCTGGATCGTCGCGGGCATCGCGGTCGCGTTCGGTACGGGCTTGTTCTACGCGGACTTCATCGGCAATGGCTGACTCGCGGTTCGGCGCCGGCTCGACGGTGCTGGTCTGCGGCGCCGGACTGGCCGGCCAGTCCATGAGCTACGCCCTGCTCGCCCGGGGGTCGACGGTGCTGGTCGCCGATCGCGCGGACTCCGCCGCCGTCGCCCGGCTCGTCGCGGCAGGGGCGCGCTTCGTCGGATCTCCCGGGGTAGTGCCCGACGGGGTCGACCAGGTCGCGACGTCGCCGGGCTGGCGCCCCGAGCACCCATTGCTCGTCGATGCGTGCGAACGCGGTCTCGAGGTGATCGGCGAGATCGAACTGGCCTGGCGCCTGCGTCGTCCCGGCGCAGCGCCGTGGCTGACCGTCACCGGAACCAACGGCAAGACGACCACGGTGCGGATGCTGGAGTCGATACTGCGCGCCTCCGGGCGACGCGCGCTGGCCGTGGGCAACGTGGGTGTCTCAATCGTCGACGCCGTGCTGGCCGAGAAACCCTATGACGTGCTGGCCGTGGAGCTGTCCAGCTTCCAACTGCACTGGTCGTCGACGGTCCGCGCGCAGGCGGGCGCGTTGCTCAACGTGGCGCCTGACCACCTCGACTGGCACGGCTCCATGGCCGCATACACAGCAACCAAGGCCCGGGTCTGGTCGGGACCGGTCGCGATCGGCAATGCCGACGACCCCACCGTGGCTCGGTTGCTGGCGGGCGCCCAGGTGCGCACCCGCATCGGCTGCACGCTCGGTGCGCCGGGTCGGGGCGAGCTCGGGGTGGAAGATGGCACCCTCGTCGATCACGCCTTCGCCGCCGAGCCCGTCGAGGTGCTCGCCGCCACCCTTGTCCGCCCGCCTGGGGAACACAATGTCGCGAACGCACTCGCGGCGGCGGCGCTCGCCCGGGCGCATGGCGTGTCGGCCGGCGATGTCGCGGCCGGGTTGCGCGCCTTCGTGCCCGATCCGCACCGCAATCAGTTCCTGCTCGAACGCGCCGGCGTCGGTTACGTCGATGACAGCAAGGCCACCAACGCGCATGCGGCGCTGGCTTCGCTGCGCGGCTACCAGCGGGTGGTGTGGATCGCGGGCGGCCAGCTCAAGGATGCTCCCGTCGAGGCCCTGATCGCCGCGGTCGCGGATCGGCTGGCCGGCGTCGTGCTGTTGGGCGCCGATCGCGCGGTCATCGCGGCGGCAGTGCGGCGACACGCACCGGATGTGCCGGTGATCGACGTCTCGAGCACCGACCATGGAGCCATGACCGAGGTGGTGCGCACCGCGGCCGGACTCGCACGTCCGGGCGACACCGTGCTGCTGGCACCCGCCGCGGCCTCCTACGACATGTTCACCGGGTACGCGGCCCGCGGCGCGGCGTTCGAGGCGGCTGTGCGCGCCCTCGATCAGTCATGACCACGGTGGGACACCGGACCGGGCTGTTCGACCGGCTGCGCGAGAGGGTGCTGCCGCAGCGCGAGGGCACCCGCTTCGTCGACCGTCCCTATGCCTCGGTACAGCTGCTGCTGCTCGCCACAGCGGGTCTGCTCGGCTTCGGCGTGCTGATGGCGGTGTCGACAACGATCGCCGACTCCCACAGTTCGGGGGGCACGACGTCGATGTGGACGCAGATGATTCGGGAGGCTGAGTTCGTCGGGCTCGGCGTGCCGCTGTTGTTGGTCGCCTTGCGACTGCCGCCGCGTGCCTACCGGATGCTGGCCTATCCGAGCATCGTCCTGGCGTTCGTCGCCCTAGCGGCGGTTCTGGTGCCCGGCATCGGCGTCGGCGTATACGGGGCACGACGGTGGATCGACGTGGGTCCCCTGCAGCTGCAGCCTTCGGAGTTCGCCAAGGTCGCCATCCTGCTGTGGGGCGGGGACCTGCTCGCCCGCAAGCAGCAACTCGGCACTCTGCGTCGCGCCAGGCACCTGTTCGTGCCGCTGCTGCCCGGGTTCGCGCTCGTCGCCGCGCTCGTCATGCTCGAGCCCGACCTCGGTACGACCCTGTGTTTCATGCTGATCCTGCTCGGCCTGCTCTGGATGGTGGGCATGCCGCTTAGGTACTTCATCGTCGTCGTGCTCGCGGTCACCGGTGTGGTGAGCGCATTCGCTGTCGCCGCGCCGTATCGCGTGCAGCGGTTGACGACATTCCTGCACCCGTTCAAGGACGCGAAGAACAGCGGCTTTCATACCGTCGAGGGGCTGTATGCGCTCGCCTCAGGCGGTTGGTTCGGTGTCGGCCTGGGTCAGGGCACGTCGAAATACGGGTGGGTGCCCAACGCCAGCTCCGACTACGTGTTCGCGATCATCGGCGAGGAACTCGGTTTGATCGGCTGCCTCGCGGTGCTTGGCCTGTTCGGCCTGCTCGCATATACCGGCATGCGGATCGCCCGCCGGAACGCAGACCCGTTTGTGCGCCTCGTCGCCGGTGGAGCCACCGTGTGGCTGTCCGGACAGGCCGTCATCAACATCGGCTACGTCACCGGCCTGCTGCCCGTCACCGGTATCCCGCTGCCGTTCATCTCGGCCGGCGGCACCTCGCTGCTCGCGTCCTTCTTCGTGCTCGGGATGCTGCTGTCCTTCGCCCGCCACGAAACCCCCGCCGTGGCGGCCGCCCGCAAAGCCGAACGGTTCGGGCGCCGCACCCGCCTCGAACGGGTGTTGCGCATCCCGGTACCGAAAGCCTATGTAGCGCCCAAACGTCGCGGAGCCCGTCCAGCGGGGGTCGGGAACCGCTCGGCGGCGAGCGGGCCGAAACAGCCTGCGCCGCTGCGCCGTGGCGCCGCATCCGGCCCCGGTTCGCGCAATGCTCGGCGCGCCGCGTCGCCCCTCCTGCGCGCGACCGGAACCGATGGGATGGCGCGGAGGATGCGGTGAGCGCGCCCGCTCCCAGCCCGCGCGTCGTCGTCGCCGGTGGGCACTCCGCCGGGCATATCGAGCCCGCCATGAACTTCGCGGACGCCCTGCGGCGTCTGGACGAGACCGCGCAGATCACCGCGTTGGGAACCGAACGCGGCCTGGACACCACGCTGATCCCGGCGCGCGGATACGCACTGGAACTCATCCCGCCGGTCCCGCTGCCTCGCCATCTCAACCGCGCCCTGCTGGCCGTGCCGTCGCGGCTCGCGGCGTCGGTGAGCGCGGCGGGCCAGGTTCTGGACCGGGTGCGTGCAGAGGCGGTGGTCGGCTTCGGCGGCTACGTCGCGATGCCGGCCTACGTTGCCGCCAAGCGTCGCGGGATTCCGATCGTGGTGCACGAGGCGAACGCGCGTCCCGGGGTCGCCAACCGTGTCGCCGCCCGGATGACCACGCACGTATTCACCGCCTCGGCCGCAGTACATCTGCCGCACGCCACACCGATCGGCATCCCGCTGCGTCCGGCAATCGCAAACCTCGACCGACACGCGCTGCGCGCCGAGGCCCGCCGACGGTTCGGCTTGCTGTCCGACGGCCCGGTCCTCCTGGTCACCGGCGGCTCGCAGGGCGCCCGCCGGATCAACGCCGCAGTCACGGGAGCGGCGGGTGACCTGGCCCAGGCCGGCGTTCAGGTGCTGCACGTCACCGGGCCGAGCCAGGTCGAGCCGGTCCGCGCCGGCC
>JBHEMN010000129.1:0-4600 GCA_046262575.1 Jatrophihabitantaceae bacterium | reverse complement strand
CGCGCGTCACCAGACCCTCGGTGGCGTGCACGGCGTAGGAGTGCACGAAGTAGCACCGCGATCCCGCGGGAAGTCCGGCGAACAGCACCGACCCCACGGGCACGTCGAGGGTGTTCCAGCCCATGTGCGGAAGCACCGGTGCCTGCAGGGCCTCGACCCGACCCGGCAGTACCCCCAGGCCGGTGGCGTGCACGCCGTGCTCGACGCCGGCGTCGAAGAGCACCTGCATGCCGACACAGATGCCGAGCACCGGGCGGCCTGCGGCAATCCGCTCGGCAACGATCGCAGGCCCGTCGATTGCGGTCAAGCCCGCCATGCACGCGGCGAACGCGCCGACGCCTGGGACCACCAGGCCGTCGGCCCCGGCCGCATCCCGTCGCTGCGCGGTCACGATGACGTCGGCTCCGACCCGTTCGAGTGCACGCTGCGCCGAGCGCAGGTTGCCCGAACCGTAATCGAGGACGACGACCCGCTTCAGAGCACGCCCTTGGTCGATGGCACGCCCTGTACGCGGGGGTCGATTTCGACCGCTGTGCGCAGGGCCCGCGCGACTGCCTTGTACTGCGCCTCGGTGATGTGGTGCCAATCGCGCCCGCCGCGCACGATCACGTGCAGCGTGATCGCGGCGTGATGGGTGAACGACTCGAACACGTGGCGGGTGAGCGTGCTCGCATAGTCCGCCCCGATCGTGGGCGGCGCGCCATCGGGCTCGCTGTGCACCAGGTACGGACGCCCGGACAGGTCGACGGCCGCCTGCACCAGGCATTCGTCCATCGGCACCATGGCGGCACCGAAGCGACGCACTCCGCTCTTGTCGCCGGCGGCCTGGGCAAATGCCTGCCCGAGCGCGATGGCGGTGTCCTCGATCGTGTGGTGTGCATCGATGTGGAGGTCACCCTCGACCTGAACGGTGAGGTCGAACAGCCCATGCTTACCGAAGCAGGCGAGCATGTGGTCGTAGAAACCCACGCCGGTGGAAATGTCGGTGCGGCCCGTCCCGTCCAAGTCGATCTCGACCGAGACCTTCGTCTCATGTGTCTGACGTTGGATCGTTGCCGTGCGGGTCATGGCAATACCTCTTCCAGGGCGCAACGGAACGCGGCCATCTCATCGGGTGTGCCGATCGACACCCGCAACCATCCCTCGGGACCAGTCTCCCGGATGAGGACGCCGCGATCGAGCAGGTGCTGCCACACCGCGTGGCGCTCGGGCAGCACACCGAACAGAACAAAGTTGGCATCGGAGTCGGCGGCGCTCAGCCCGCGCGAGCGCAGCCAGGCTACGGTGGCATCGCGCTCGGCCCGCAGATCGGCAACCCTCGAAAGCAGCTCGTCCACGTTCGCTAGCGCTACGCGGGCCACGGCCTGCGACACCGCGGACAGGTGATACGGCAGTCGCACTATTCGCATCGCGTCGACGACAGCCGACGCCGCGGCGAGGTAACCGAGCCGTCCGCCGGCGAGCGCGAACGCCTTGCTCATCGTGCGGGTGACCACCAGCCTTGGGTGCGAGGGCAGCAATGACAGGGCGCTCGGGGTGCCCGCCCGACGGAACTCGGCATAGGCCTCGTCGACGATGACCATGCCCGGCGCCGCGGCATAGATCGCCTCGATAACGGCGAGCGGCAGCGCGGTTCCGGTGGGATTGTTCGGCGACGCGAGCAGGATGACGTCGGGCCGGTGGGCGCCCAGTTGCTCGACGGCGTCGGCGACGTCGATGGTGAAGTCCTCGGCGCGGGGTGCTGCCAACCAGGCCGTGTGCGTCTCGCGGGCGTATTCCGGATACATCGAGTACGTCGGCACGAACGACAGCACCGTGCGACCGGGGCCGCCGAACGCCTGCAACAGCTGCAGCATGATCTCGTTGGACCCGTTGGCCGCCCACACGTTGTCGACGGTGATGCCTGCGGTTGCTTCGGCGCTGAGATAGGCCGCAAGGTCCGCACGCAGGGACACCGCGTCACGGTCGGGGTAGCGGTTTAGCCCCGGGGCAGCCTCGGCCACCGCGCGGCCCATGTCGGCCGCGATTGACGCGCTCAGCGGGTAGGGGTTCTCGTTGACGTTGAGCCGCACCGCAACGTCGAGCTGCGGTGCACCGTAGGGGTGCTCGCCGCGCAGCTCGTCGCGCAACGGTAGATCCTCGAGCGTCACCGAGGTTGTGGTCATGACAATCGCGCCGTGACGGCGGCGCCGTGGGCCGGCAGGTCCTCGGCGTCTGCGAGCGCGAGGACGTGCGGTGTCACCTCGATCAGGGCGGCCCGGGTGTACTCGATGATCTGAACGCCCTTGAGGAACGTCTGCACCGACAGACCCGAGGCGTGCCGCGCGGTGCCGCCGGTGGGCAGCACATGGTTCGAACCCGCGCAATAGTCGCCCAGCGACACCGGCGCGTGCGCTCCGACGAAAATGGCGCCGGCGTTACGTACCCGCTGCGCCCAGGTGCGCGCGTCGGCGGTGATCACCTCGAGGTGTTCCGCGGCGTAGGCGTCGACGACTGTCAGTCCTTGCTCGAGGTCGCGCACGATGACCGTCGCCGACTGCTGCCCGGACAGTGCGGCGCGGACCCGCTCGACGTGCTTGGTGAGCCCGACCTGTCGCTCGATCTCGTCGTCGACGGCATCGGCCAGCCCCGCCGAGTCGGTGATGAGAACGGACGCGGCGAGGGTGTCGTGCTCCGCCTGACTGATCAGGTCGGCCGCGACGTGCACCGGGTCGGCGCTCGCGTCGGCGAGCACGGCGATCTCGGTCGGGCCGGCCTCGGCGTCGATGCCGACGACGCCGCGCACCAGCCGCTTCGCGGCTGCGACGTAGACGTTGCCAGGCCCGGTGATCACGTCGACCGGCTCGATGCCGAGACCGGCGTCGCTGTAGGCGGCGAGCGCGATCGCCGCAGCGCCGCCGGCCGCGTACACCTCGTCGACACCGAGCAGGGCGCACGCGGCCAGGACAGCCGGGTGTGGCAATCCGCCGAAGTCCTGCTGCGCGGGTGAGAAGACCGCGATGTGCTCGACGCCCGCGACCTGGGCCGGAACGACGTTCATCACCACGCTGGAGGGATACACCGCCAGACCACCGGGGACATACAGCCCGACCCGGCGCACCGGCAGCCACCGCTCAGTGACCGTGCCGCCCGGCACGACCTGCACGTCGACGGTCTCGCGACGCTGTGCCTCGTGAACGATCCGAGCGCGGCGCATCGATTCGACCAGTGCTTCGCGCACCCCGGAGTCCAGGCCGGTCAATGCGGCGCGCAACGCGGCCGCGGGAACGCGGGGCTCGGCGACGTCGACGCCGTCGAAACACAGCGTCGCGGCGCGCACCGCCGGGTAGCCCTGCGCAGCGACCGCCTCGACGAGCGGAGTGACCGACTCGAGCACCGATCTGACGTCGATGGCGGCGCGCGGCAGCAGCCCGCGAACACCGGCGGTGTCAGCAGTCCTCAGATCCAGGCGGCGCAGCACCTGCCCAGTTTACGGGCGTGGGCGGCGTTGATAGTCCAATCGGGGCAGGCCCTGCTCGCCCAAGCCACTGCGGCGGACGGTCAGGTCACTCGCTTTCCCTACTGCGGCGGGGAGTACGGCTGATGCAGAGCAGCCGTATCCTCTCGGTGTCCAGCAGGGCCACGAATCTCATCCCGTACCCCAACCGAGGGCTCGCCGGGTTCTGGACGACCTAGGTCGTCCCGGGCGGCGAAGGACGCACACAGGCTGTAGACCAGGACGGCCCCCGCTGCCTCGAGCAGCAACAAACCATGCATGTGCACCGACAATGGCAGCTGGCGTAGCAGGGTGTTGGTCTTGCCGTTCCCGGTGCCGCCAGCCATCAGGTGCCCGACCACGCCCGTCAGCCAGGAGCCGAGCAGGCCGCCCAAGCCCAGCGCCAGCGCAGTGACCGGCCCGCGGATCGACGTGCGGAGCCACGTCACGCCCCCGGCGAGTAGACCCGTGGCAGTGGCGATGACAGCAAACCGACCGTCCCCGGCGATGAACGCCTCGGTCTCGTCCGGTTGGATCGCGTGCGGCGCCACGACGTAGCCCAGCCCGCCCGCCGGGCTCCACCACTGCCAGATCACACCGAGTAGCACTCCTAGAACGGCGAGGGCCAGCACGAGGTAGGCCCCGGCCCGCAGGTCCTCCCGGGGCGCCCAGCGCGCAGGCCCCCGCGCGCCTGCGCGGTGATCGTGCGGCCCGTCGAGTGACGCCTGGGGGGGCCACTGGGCGGGTGAGGTCACCGGGCCAGTCTGTCAGGAGCCATGCCGAGCGTCAGGGAGTGCTCGCAGCGTGCCATCGGCGTGCCTCAGCGGCCGATCGCGTCGCGCAGGATCAGGTGCAACTCCTCGACCCGGGACTTCGGCACGACCCGGCCGACGTCGAAGGAGCGCAGTCGCGCGACGGTCTTGCGTCGGCGCTTGCGGCCCAGCAACCGCAACGGCAGCAGGGGTAGCGTCCAGGGCCGGCCCGGCAATCCGATACGCCGCAGTTCTACATGGACGTCGGAGCGGGTGTCAGCCACGAGAGCCTGCAACCGAGCGTCGATCAGCCCGACGTGGTCGGCCGCGGTCAGCCGCCGCAGGACCACGCGCAGCAGGGCCCGGGTAGCGA
>JBHEMN010000128.1:0-12551 GCA_046262575.1 Jatrophihabitantaceae bacterium | reverse complement strand
TGAAGCTCAACGGAGGGACGAGGGCCTCGGCCAGTCCCAGCAGGAGCCCCCCGATCATGGCACCGCGGATGTTGCCGATGCCTCCGAGTACGGCGGCCGCGAAGGCCTTTACCCCCTGGTCGAAGCCGACGGTGTTGGAGAAGCCGAACGCAGTGCCGAATAGGAATCCAGCGACACCGGCAAGCGCACCTCCGATGACAAACGTGCGGGAGATCGTCTTGTCGATGTCGATACCCATGAGCGCGGCGGTGGGAGCATCCTCGGCGACGCCGCGGATTCCTCGGCCCAGCTTGGTGTGGGAGACGAGCCGATCAAGAAACACCATGATGATCAGCGCGATGACAACGATGAGGAACTGAAGCACCTTGACGTGTGCGCCACCGATGCGGAACAGCACCCGGTCGGTCTCGAAGTAGGTGGGAAATGGATTCCCCCGGAACCGGTTGAACAGCTTGCCGGCGAGTTGGGACAGGAAGAAGGACGCCCCGATCGCGCTGATGAGGAACGCCAGCTTGGGCGCCCCGCGTCGTCGCAGCGGCCGATAGGCAACCCGCTCCAAGATCCACGCCACCGCGGCGCCGGTCGCGGCGCCGACCAGCAGGCCCACGATGACAACGAGGGAGACCTTGACCGGCGAGAGATGTCCGCCATCGCCGACGATCTGATGAACGACGAGGAAGCTGCCGAATGCGCCGGACATGAACACTTCGCTGTGGGCGAAGTTGATCAGTTGCAGCACGCCGTACACGAGCGTGTAACCCAGGGCGATCAATGCGTACATGGACCCCCGGGTCAGGCCCAGCACGATCAGTTCGGGTAGCTGATGAAACCAGTCCACGCTTGAGACCTTCCGAGGGCGCGGGGGTGTGAGCGCGATGGTGCCGGATCTGGGGTCAGTAGACAAGGGACGCCTCACGCTTTCGCGTATGAGGCGTCCCTCGTCCCGTCCGCTATCCGACGGTTAGCGGCCGCCGTCTCTAGCTGCTCTTGATGTCCCCGAGCAAGCCAATCTTGCCGGACTTCTGCACGTAGAGGTTGATGACCTGCGCAGAAACCTCGCCGTTCGGCTCGAACTTGATCTCGGTGGTGATGCCCTTGTAATCGAGCTTGTTGACCGCGTCGAACACCGACTTGCGGGTCGGCGCACCGCCTGCCGAGGCGTCCTTGATCGCCGTCAGCAGCGCGTTCGTGGCATCGAACGCCTCCGGCGAGTAGGTCGAGGGCGCCGTGTTGAATGCCTTCACGTAAGCGTCGTTGAAAGCCTTGGCCTGTGGTGCCACAGTGGCATCGAGGCACCCGCACGAGAAGTACCAGCCATTGCCTGCCGCTCCGGCGCCTGACGTGAACTTCGACGACTTACCGCCGTTGCCGGTCATGGTGAGCCCGGTGTAACCGGCCGACTTGAGGGCTCTGGCGAACAACGCGGCCTGGGTGTCGTAGCCACCGTAGAACAGTGCTCCCGCGTTGGAGGACTTGATCTTCTGCGCGATGACGCTGTAGTCGGTGGTCTTTGCTTCGACACCGTCGCGAGTCACCTTGATGTTCTTGGACTTGAGCTCGGCCTGGACCGCGTCGGCCGCACCCTTACCATAGTCGCTCAGGTCATCGATGACGTAGACGCTCTTTGCCTTCTTGGCCAGATAGTCGCCGGCTTCCTTGCCCTCCAGGGAGTCAGGTGGGACGACGCGGTGGAAGGACTTGAAGCCCCGGCTGGTGAGTGTGGGGTTGGTGGCCGACGGGCTGATCAGGACGAGGTTGGCGGCGTCGTAGGACGCACCCACCGCCTTGGTGGCCCCTGAGAAGCTGGGGCCGATCACGCCGATGATCGCCGGGTCCTGCTGGAGGGTCGTCGCGGCCGCGGGGGCCTTGGCCGGGTCTCCGACGTCGTCGGACTTGACCAGGGTGACCTTGAAGCCATAGGTGTTGTCCTTGTTGGCCTGGTCTACCGCGAGCTGGACGGCGTTCACCTCGTTGATGCCCAGCTGGGCGTTGTCCCCGGACAGGGGTCCTTCGAACCCGATCTTGACCGGGGCGCTGGACTTGCTCGAACCGCTGCCGCCCAGGCCGCCGCCCTTGTCCTTCTTCTTGCTGCTTGAGCAGCCGGATACAGCCACGGCGCTCGCGGTGAGGACCACGGTGAGAGTGGTCAACGTACGATTTCGCACTGAATTGCCTCCTATTAGGGCTTCATGGACGCAGTGGTCCGCCCATTGGTCTCGGCGCAGGTTAGTACACCGAGCGGCAGTTTGCACTGATTCGCGCCCCCAGTGGCAGGTCGTGACCAAATCTCAACCGGATTCGGCGGGCCGAACGGGGACCTACTGCCAAGTAGCTACCGTGCGCGGGTCATCGGTCGGCGATGGGATCGCCGCTCAGGACCAGATCCGCAACGGCCCGCATGGAGGTGCGATTGTCCATGGCTGCCCGCTGGATCCAGCGGAAGGCAGCTGGCTCGCTCATGCCGTGTGCCGACATCAGGGCGCCCTTCGCACGCTCGATCAGCTTGCGCGCCTCGAGGCGCTCGCGCAGGCCGGTGACTTCGGATTCCAGTGCCATTATCTCGGCGAAACGGGCGGTCGCCATCTCGATGGCGGGCAGCAGGTCACGCTTCTGGAACGGCTTCACGAGGTAGGCCATCGCGCCGGCGTCGCGCGCCTTCTCGATGAGGTCGCGCTGGCTGAATGCGGTGAGCATGACGACCGGCGCGATGCGCCTGCCAGCAATCTGGGCGGCCGCCGCAATGCCGTCCATCTTGGGCATCTTGATGTCGCAGATGACCAGGTCGGGCCTTAGCTCGTTGGCCAGCGCCACGGCCTGCTCGCCGTCAGCCGCTTCGCCGACGACCGCGAAGCCTTCCTCGACGAGCATCTCGCGCAGGTCGAGCCGAATGAGCGCTTCGTCCTCGGCGATCACCACCCGCAGTGCCCCGGGCGTCGAGGAATTCGCTGAGGCGCTAGCCACTGTGCGTCCCTCTCAGGTCGATGCCTACGACGCGGGTAATGCGCGAAGCACACAGCCTAGCGCCGCTACCATGCTGGAAGCGCCATGCCCCTGTGATGGAACTGGCATACATGATGGTCTCAAACACCATTGCTGAAAGGCATGTGGGTTCGAATCCCACCGGGGGCACCGATCGGATGAATGCCCGCCGGCATCAGGTGCAAGACGCTGGCGCCGCACTCGGCGGTAGCACCGCCCCGGGTAGCCTTGCGCAGTGAACGCGGCACCGCACATGACGCCGGCCGAGTTCCGGGAGTACGGGCGGCAGGTCGTCGACTGGATCGCCGACTACCACGAGCGCATCGAGTCTTTCCCGGTGCTGTCGCAGACCTCGCCCGGGGAGTTGCGCGCCGCGCTCCCGGCCGAGCCGCCCGAGCACGGCGAGCCATTCGCCGAAGTACTCGCCGACCTCGACCGGGTCATCCTGCCCGGCATCACGCACTGGCAGCATCCTTCGTTCTTCGCCTATTTCCCGGCGAACACCAGCGGTCCGGCCATCCTCGGCGACCTGCTGGCCTCGGGCCTCGGGGTCCAGGGCATGCTTTGGGCCACCTCCCCCGCCGCCACCGAGCTCGAGACGCACGTCTTGGACTGGTTGGCGATCATGCTGGATCTGCCCTCCCGCTTGCGCTCCCATGGAGCGGGCGGTGGCGTCATCCAGCACAGCGCGTCCGACGCGGCTCTGGTCGCCCTGCTCGCCGCACTGCATCGCGCCAGCGACGGCGCCAGCGAGCTCGCCGGCGTGGCCAGCGGGCGCTACGCCGTCTACACCTCCAGCCAGACGCACTCCTCGGTCGAGAAGGCGTGCCGCATCGCCGGACTCGGCGCAGGCGCGCTGCGCAAGATCGACGTGGCCGCAGACACCCTGGCCGCGCAACCGGATCACCTACGCGAACTCCTGCGCCGCGACGCCGCCGCCGGCGTCACGCCGGCGCTGGTCGTCGCCTCGGTCGGTGCCACCGGCACGGGCGCGGTCGATCCGGTACGCGAGCTCGGCTCGATCGCCCGCGAACACGGCGCTTGGCTGCACGTCGACGCGGCATGGGCGGGCGTCGCAGCAGTGGTGCCGGAACTTCGGTGGCTCAACGACGGGGTCGAGCTCGCCGACTCCTACTGCACCAATCCCCACAAGTGGCTGTTGACGAATTTCGATTGCACCGCGTTCTGGGTCGCGGACCGCGCCGCCCTGGTTGGCGCACTGTCGATCCTGCCGGAATACCTGCGCAATTCCGCGAGTGAGTCCGGCGCGGTGATCGACTACCGCGACTGGCACGTACCGCTGGGGCGGCGCTTCCGGGCGCTCAAACTGTGGGCGGTCATCCGCTGGTACGGCGTGCAGGGTCTGCGCGCGCACATCCGGGGACACGTCGCGCTCGCGCAGGAATTCGCGTCGTGGGTCGCTGCCGATGAGCGTTTCGAGCTGGTCGCGCCACACCCGCTCGCGCTTGTCACGTTCCGGTTGCGCGCCGGCGACGATGCCACCCGCGCGCTGATGGAACGCGTCAACGCCTCGGGAGAGCTGTACCTGACCCACACGCTGGTCAACGGCAACGCCGCGCTGCGCTTGTCGATCGGCTCCCCGCTCACCGAACGCCGCCACGTGGCTGCCGCGTGGCGGGCCCTGTCAGCACGGTGACGCGATCGGCTGCCCGACCCGGATCATGCCCTCCTGTACAACGCTGGCCAGGTGCCGGCCGTCCTGGGCGAAGAACCGTCCCGTCGCCAGACCGCGACTGCCCGACGCCGAGGGCGACTGCGACACGTAGAGGAACCACTCGTCGGCGCGGAACGGCCGCTGGAACCACATCGCGTGGTCGAGGGAGGCCATCGAGATCGGGTCGATCCCCGGAGCGAGACCATGGCGGACGAGCACAGAGTCCAACAAGGTCATGTCGGAGGCAAACGTCAGCACGCACACGTGCGTAAGCGGCTCATCGGGCAGCCGGCCGTCGGCGCGCATCCACACCCGGGTCAGGCCGGTCCGAGGCCCATGGGCGTGCTGCTGCCACGGGGGGTCGTCGACATATCGCAGGTCGATGGGCCGCGGCAGCATCTTGAAGAACGCGGCGGCGTCGGGCGAGTCCGCGTAGCGCTGCGCCAATGTCGGCAGCGACTCCGGCGGCGGCGCGTCGGGCATCTCGGACTGGTGGTCAATGCCGGGCTGGTCGAGCTGGAACGAGGCCGACAGCGAGAAGATCGGCTTGCCGTGCTGCACGGCGACCACGCGCCGCGTCGTGAACGAGCGGCCGTCACGGACCCGGTCGACCTCGTAGATGATCGGCACCAACGGGTCGCCGGGTCTGATGAAATACGAGTGCAGCGAATGCACCTGCCGATCGCGGGGCACCGTGCGCCCGGCAGCCACGAGCGCCTGCCCGGCGACCTGGCCGCCGAAGACCCGCTGCCAACGCGCCTTGGGACTCACGCCGCGGAAGATGTTCTCCTCGATCTTCTCCAGGTCGAGCAGTCGCACCAGTCCGTCGACGACAATTTGGCCGTGAGCACTGCCCGAACTGGAAGTGTCGGGTATGTCGTCGTCGGTGCCCAGGTCCTGCGTCCCGCTGCCGAGTGCCGTGGCGCGCGGCGGCACGTCAGGTGTCATGGCGAAGGACGTCGCCGATGCGGTGGATCCTGATCGTGTTGGTGGCACCCGGAGTCGTCGGTGGGGTGCCGGCCACGATGATCACCAGATCGTGCGGGCGACACACTGCACGGTTCAGCAGGGCCGAGTCGACCTGACGCACCATGTCGTCGGTGGTCTGCACGGTCCACACCAGATGCGCCTCGGCCCCCCACAACAGCGCCATCTGTCGCTGCACCTGTTCTACGGGTGTGAACACCAGCAGTCGCTGGCTGGGCTGCAGCCGGGCGAGGCGCCGTGCCGTGTCACCGGTTTGCGTGAACGCGACGAGCGCGACGGCCCCCAGGGCGTCTCCGATGTCCTTGGCCGCCTTGACGATCGCGCCGCCGGCGGTGCGCGGATTGTGTTGCAGCGCGGAAACCTGGGTGCCCGAGGCTTCGACCGAGGTGATGATGCGGCTCATCGTGGCCACCGATTGCACCGGGTACTTCCCGATGCTCGTCTCGCCGGAGAGCATCACCGCATCCGCTCCGTCGATGACGGCGTTGGCCACGTCCGAGGCCTCGGCGCGGGTGGGCCGCGAGTGCGTGATCATCGATTCCAGCATCTGGGTAGCGACGATGACCGGTTTCGCGTTGTTGCGGCAGATCTGGATGGCCTGCTTCTGCACCACGGGAACCTGCTCGAGCGGCATCTCGACGCCGAGATCCCCGCGCGCCACCATCACGCCGTCGAACGCGAGCACGATGTCTTCAAGCCGGTCGACCGCCTCCGGCTTCTCGATCTTGGCGATCACCGGACGGCGGATCCCGACCGCGTCCATCACGCTGTGCACGAGCTTGACATCCTCGGCGGCCCGCACGAAGGACAGCGCGATGAAGTCGACGCCCAGGCGCAGGGCGAACTCGAGATCCTCCGCGTCCTTGTCCGACATCGCCGGCACGCTCACGGCGACCCCGGGCAGTGACAGGCCCTTGTTGTCGCTGACCTTGCCGCCCTCGGTCACGTCGCACACCACGTCGGTGCCGTTCTCGATCTCCACCGCGACCAGCGCGACGTTGCCGTCGTCGACCAGCAATTTGTCGCCGGGCCGCACGTCGTCGGCCAGCTGCTGGTAAGTAGTCGAGACGCGGTCGTGGGTGCCCGGACACTCCTCGACGGTGATCCGGACGCGCTCGCCGGCGACCCACTCGACGGGGCCGTCCGCGAAGCGACCGAGGCGGATCTTCGGTCCCTGCAGATCGGCCAGCACAGCGACGTTGCGACCAGCTGCCGTCGCGGCCTGCCGAACCTCCTGGAACCGACGGCCGTGCTCGGCGTGCTCACCATGGCTGAAGTTCAGGCGGGCGACGTCCATGCCCGCCTCGACCAGGGCGCGGCACCGCTCCGGGGTGTCAGTCGCTGGGCCAAGCGTGCACACGATCTTTGCGCGGCGGGTCACTCGCCAAGGGTATGGGCTACTCGCGAGTCACCTGACGACGGGAGCGGGCTCAGACCCGAGCCGCGGCCATCACGGCGGCGTCTACGTCCTCTCCGGCTGCCCGCGCGCGTCGCGTTGCGTCGAGCACCCGCTTGTAGTCGCGCGGGACCAGGGCGCTGAACCGGGCCCGCGCCGCGGGCCAGTTCCGCAGGAGTTCGCGCGCCACCGCGGAGCCGGTGTACTCGGCGTGGCGCGAGACCACGGCCTGCAGCGCCTGCGTCTCATCGCCGGACACCGGCGCCACGTCGACCAGGTCACGATTGACGAGGGCAGCGTCCAGGTCGAGCACGAACGCCTGCCCACCGGACATTCCGGCTGCGATGTTGCGCCCAGTCGAGCCGAGAATGACGCCCGTGCCACCGGTCATGTATTCCAACGCGTGGTCGCCCACCCCCTCAGCGACGATCGTGGCACCGGAGTTGCGCACCCCGAATCGCTCGCCCACGACGCCGCGCAGGTAGATCTCACCGCTGGTTGCTCCGTAGGCGATCACGTTGCCGGCGATCACATTTCGCTCGGCCACGAATGGCGCAGCCTCGTCGGGGCGCACCGCGATCACCCCGCCCGACAAGCCCTTGCCGACGTAGTCGTTGGCGTCGCCGATGAGGCGCAGGGTCATGCCACGGGGCACAAAGGCTCCGAAGGACTGGCCGGCAGAGCCGCGGAACGTGACGTCGATCGTGCCGGGCGGCAGACCGTCGGCGCCGTAGCGGCGCGTGACGAGCGAGCCGAGCATGGTGCCCACCGTGCGGTTCACATTGCGCACCGGCAACTCCAGCCGCACCGCGGCGCCGTCGAGAAGTGCGCCCTCGCACAGCTGGATCAGCGTGTTGTCCAGCGCGGCGTCGAGGCCGTGATCCTGTTCGCGGATCTTCACCAGCGACGAGCCGTAGGGCATCTCGGGCACCGCGAGAAGTGGGCTCAGGTCCAGCCCGTCGGCCTTCCAGTGCTCGACGGCTTTGCTGGTGTCCAGTGCCTCCACGTGACCGATCGCCTCCTGCAGCGAACGAAATCCCAGCGAGGAAATGATCTCGCGTACCTGCTCGGCAATGTACTCGAAGAACGTGACGACGAACTCGGGTCTGCCGGTGAACCGCTCGCGCAGCACCGGGTTCTGGGTAGCCACACCGACGGGACAGGTATCGAGGTGGCAGACCCGCATCATCACGCAACCGGACACGATCAACGGCGCGGTCGCGAAACCGAATTCCTCGGCGCCGAGCAGCGCCGCCACCACGACATCGCGGCCGGTTTTCAGGGCGCCGTCGACCTGGACAGTGATGCGATCGCGAAGGCCGTTGAGCAGCAGAGTCTGCTGTGTCTCGGCCAGGCCGAGCTCCCACGGCAGTCCCGCGTGCTTGAGCGAGGTGAGCGGAGCGGCGCCAGTACCGCCGTCGTGCCCGGAAATCAGCACCACGTCAGCGTGCGCCTTGGACACCCCCGCCGCGACCGTGCCGACGCCGGACTCGGCGACGAGCTTGACGTGGACCCGCGCCTGGGCGTTCGCGTTCTTCAGGTCGTGGATCAGCTGCGCCAGATCCTCGATGGAGTAGATGTCGTGGTGTGGCGGGGGCGAGATCAGTCCCACACCTGGCGTGGCGTGCCGGGTGCGGGCGATCCAGGGGTAGACCTTGTAGCCGGGCAGCTGACCGCCCTCACCGGGTTTGGCGCCCTGGGCCACCTTGATCTGAATGTCGTCGGCGTTGACGAGATAGTGGCTGGTCACGCCGAAGCGCCCGCTGGCCACCTGCTTGACCGCCGAGCGGCGCAGGTCGCCGTTCTCGTCGGGGATGAACCGTCGCGCGTCCTCGCCGCCCTCACCGCAGTTGGAGCGTCCGCCGATGCGGTTCATCGCGATCGCGAGCGTCTCATGGGCCTCTGCGGAGATCGAGCCGTAAGACATCGCCCCCGTCGCGAAGCGCGCGATGATCGCCGAGACCGGCTCGACCTGCTCGATGGGGACGGGGGGGCGGTCGGAGCGAAACTCGAACAAGCCGCGCAACGTGCCGCCGGCCCGGTTGAGCGCTTCGATCTTGTCGGTGTACTCCCGGAACAGCTCGTAGCGGCGCTGCCGGGTTGCGTGCTGCAGCAGGAAAACCGTCTCGGGGTTGAACAGATGCAGTTCGCCCTCCCGGCGCCACAGGTACTCCCCCCCTACGTCGAGGCGGCGGTGAGCCCGCGCCGTCGGCACGAGCGGGTAGGCGCTGGCGTGACGAGCGGCGGACTCCGCGGCCAGGACTTCGAGACCGACGCCGCCGAGCCGCGACGGTGTGCCGCCGAAGTACTCGTCAACCAGCGACTGCGCGAGGCCGAATGCCTCGAACACCTGCGCCCCGGTATAGGACGCGATCGTGGAGATGCCCATCTTCGACATCACCTTGAGTACACCTTTGGCTGCCGCCTTGACATAGTTCGCGATCGCCGTCTCAGGCAGCAGGCCCGTGATCGCGCCGGTGGTGACGAGATCCTCGATCGTCTCGAAGGCCAGGTAGGGATTGACCGCGGCGGCGCCGTAGCCGATGAGCAGAGCCATGTGGTGCACCTCGCGCGCCTCACCGGTCTCGATCACGAGGCCGACCTCCGTGCGCTGCCCGGTGCGAATGAGGTGCTGGTGCACGGCCGAGGTCAACAGCAGCGCGGGGATCGGGGCGTGGTCGGCGTCGCAGTCGCGGTCGGAGAGGATCAGGATGCGGGCGCCCTCGGTGACCGCCAGCGAGCACTCGCGCCGCACCCGCTCGAGCGCACCGGCCAATGCCTCGCCGCCGCCATGGACGCGGTACCGGCCGTCGATAAGCGTGCACTGGAATCCCGGCAAGTCGCCGTCCGCGTCGACGTGCCATATCTTGGCCAGCTCGTCGTTGTCGATCACCGGCCGGGGGATCACGATCTGCCGACAGGACGCGGGACCCGGGGCCAGCAGGTTCAGCTCAGGGCCGATCGTCCCCGCCAGCGAGGTCACCATCTCTTCGCGGATCGCGTCCAATGGTGGATTGGTGACCTGGGCGAACAGCTCGGTGAAGTAGTCGAACAGCAGCCGCGGACGCTGCGAGAGCGCGGCGAGCGGGGTGTCGGTGCCCATCGACCCGAGTGCTTCGACACCAGCCGTCGCCATCGGTGTGAGCAGGACGCGAAGTTCCTCTTCGGTGTAACCGAAGATCTGCTGACGGCGCGTCACCGACTCGTGCGTGAACACCGTGTGCTCACGGTCGGGCAGTTCGTCGAGCTGGATCAGGCCAGCGTGCAGCCACTCGCCGTACGGGCGCTCCGCGGCCAGCGCGGCTTTGACGTCGGCGTCGGAGACGATCTCGCCGCGTTCGGTGTCGACGAGGAACATGCGACCGGGCTGCAGACGGCCCTTCGCGACGATCGTGGCCGGATCGAGATCGAGAACTCCGGACTCGCTGGCCAGCACCACCAGTCCCTCGGCGGTCTGCCACCACCGTCCCGGGCGTAACCCGTTGCGGTCCAGAACGGCTCCGATGACCGTGCCGTCGGTGAAGCTGACGCAGGCCGGTCCGTCCCACGGCTCCATGAGCGAGCCGTGGAACTCGTAGAAATCACGGCGTGCGGGGTCCATCGCGGCGTTGTTCTCCCATGCCTCCGGGATCATCATGAGCACCGCGTGGGGCAGGCTGCGCCCACCCAGATGCAGGAGTTCGAGCACCTCGTCGAAGGTCGCGGAGTCGGAGACTCCGGGCGTGCAGATCGGGAAGAGGCGGGCCAGGTCGCCCGGGATGAGCTCGGATTCGAGCAAGGCCTCCCTGGTGCGCATCCAGTTGCGGTTGCCGCGAATGGTGTTGATCTCGCCGTTATGGGCGATGTAGCGGTAGGGGTGCGCGAGTGGCCAGGAGGGGAAGGTGTTCGTCGAGAACCGACTGTGCACCAAGCCGAGCGCGCTGGCGAACCGCTCGTCGGTGAGGTCCGGGAACACCACGCCCAGCTGGTCGGTGGTCGGCATGCCCTTGTAGACCAAGGTGCGCGCAGACAGCGACGGAAAATACAGTTCGATCTCTGCCCGCCGGGAGCGGTGCTCGGCAACTTTGCGGGTGGCGAACGCGAGCCGCTCCAGCGCAAGCCCGGACTCGCCCGCCGCGCCGCGCAGAAACACCTGGCGGAAGCTCGGCATGACGCTGCGGGCCGTCGGGCCGAGATCCTCGGGGCGCACCGGCACATCGCGCCAGCCCAGGACCGTGAGGCCCTCCTCGACCGCTGTCTCCTCGACGACAGCCACCGCGCGCGCGGCCTGTTCGGGATCGAGGGGCAGGAAGGCCAGCCCTACGGCGTACTCCCCCGCAGCGGGCAGATCGAGCCCGGACACCGCCCGCAGGAACGCATCGGGAATCTGCACAGTGATTCCCGACCCGTCGCCCGACGAGGGCTCTGCGCCCGCGGCACCACGATGATCGAGGTTGTGCAGCGCGGTCAGGGCATGGGCGATGATCGCGTGGCTGGCGCGGCCCTGCAGATCCGCGACGAATGCCACGCCGCACGAGTCCGACTCGAAGGCTGGGTCGTAGAGTCCTTGGGCACTGGGTACGGCGGAGAACGGAGTCACACGGTCTCCCTTCGATGTCGACGGCTCGGAAGTCCGGATGATCGCGCTCAAGACGACGGGGACATCCGGACCGGGACGGCATCGGCCCGTGCGGCTGCACCCAGGTTACCGGCAGGTATCAGGCATCCGGAAACGACTTGCCCAGGCGTGGTTTCATCAGCGCTGCGCTGCGTCCTGGACGGATCCGAAGTGCTCAGACCCGGACCAGCTCGGCCTCGATGTCGGGACGGTCGGCCACCGGGATCGGTTTGCCGTCCCGGGTCGTGACGTAGAAGGCGTCGACGACGACGCCGGCCATCGACGAGACAAGCGCGGAACGCACGTCCATCCCGCATCGTTCCAGGGCGGCCGTGACGCGGCAGAGCAACCCGATCGCGTCAGCCGCACGGAACTCGAGTACGGTCGCGTCGGTTGCGGCGTCATCGAACCAGTGCACAGTCGGCGGCTGGTCCGCGGCACCAGGTGCGCGTCGGGCGTAGGAGCGTTCCTTGTCCCGCAGGCGCTCGGCCAGGGCCAGCTGCCCGTCCAGCGCCCGCGCGAGGTCGCCACGCACGAGCGCGGGGTCGGGCAACCGGCCGAAGCGCGCTTCGACGAGGAAGGTGTTCACCGCCATACCGGCGTGAGTGCGGATCGATGCGGCCCGGATGTCCAGTGCGTGCAGCGCGAGCACGCCGGCGGTGCGGTAGAGCACGCCCACCACGTCGGGTGCGGCCACGATCACCTCGTCCCCGCGGATCTCGACCGCGAGCTGGCCGGCTTCGGCGAGCGCTCGGCACTCGTCGTCGATGGACGGCTGCGGCGGCGGGACCTCGCCGGCGAGCATTGCGCGGGCGCGGGCGACCAGGTCGGCGATCAGACCCGCCTTCCAGTCGCTCCAGACCGCCGGGCCCGTCGCCGCGGCGTCCGCGACCGTCAGCGCGTGCAGCAGGTCGAGC
>JBHEMN010000127.1:0-6202 GCA_046262575.1 Jatrophihabitantaceae bacterium | reverse complement strand
GTGACCAGCTGGCCGCAGACAGCCGCCAGCTCACGCAGGTCGCTGCCCACGGCGTCGACGAGGGCGGCGACGGCGTCCGGCGCTATCGTCGCGCCCGCCCGGCGCACCTCGGCGCGCACGAAGTCGATGCGTTCCTCGGCCCGGGTGAGCTTCGCGCAGCCGATTTCGAGAGCTCGAGCCTTGCGCGCGCAATCGAGCAATTCCTTGCCCTTCGCTCCCCCGACGTGGTGCAAGACGATGGTGGTTCCTTCGGCCGGCGTCTCGAGGTAGGGACGCAGGACCGCGAGCGCAGCCACCTTGACGTCCTGGGCCGACCGGATGAGGACGAGCCGGGCATCGCCGAACAGCGATGGGCCGACCAGTTCGTGGAGCTCAGGACCGTCGATCTCGGCACCGGCTCGCTCAGACTCGACCACCGTCGGATCCTGGCGGTGAGCGGTGGCGGAGATCGCGCCGATGGCGCGAGCGACAAGCAATTCCTCGTCGCCGGTGAGCAGCAGGACGCCGGGCAACTCAGCGGGCAGATCGTGGACGCTGACGGGGCGGCCGGACATGACCCCATCCTGGCATTGCCGCCCGACACGGGTCCCGCCAACCGCGCGGGTGCCCTTGCCGGCGCGGACCATCGGGTGGGTGCTGCCGACGCGCCCAACCCGACGGTGCTGGCCCTGACGCCACGCACCACCGTCGATATCGATCCGTGCTGGCTCACCACCGCGACGTCGCCGTCACGGTCGGTCCGCCGGACGGGGACCCCTAGGCGTGCGAGTTGGGTGAGCAACATCGGCGAGGGGTGACCGTAGTCGTTGTGCTGCCCGACGCTGATGACCCCTACCCGGGCGTGCACCGCGGCGAGGAAGGCGGGATCGGAGTACGCCGAGCCATGGTGCGGCACCTTGAGGACATCGGCCCGCAGGTCGACGCCCGAGTCGAGCAGTGAGCGTTGCGCGTCGATCTCGGCGTCGCCAGACAGCAACAGACGCGTGCCGTCGATGGTCGCCCGCAGCACCAATGAGGAGTTGTTCGGATCCGAGCGCGTGCCGTGAAACGCCACCACCGGCGAAAGCACGTCGAGATGGATGCGCCCCACGTCGAAGCTCTGCCCGACCACTGGCGTGCTGGCCCGCAGCTCGTGGGGCGCGAGCGCCGCCTGCACCATGTGCAGACCCGAGGCGGGCTCAGCCAGCGGTCCGGTGAAGACCCGGCCGACATCGCGACCGTGAAAGATCCCAGAGATGCCCCCGACGTGATCGAGATGATCGTGACTGAAGATCAACAGCGGGAGGTGAGTGACGGCGAGATCGTGCAGGCACCGGTCAACCGCGACCGGGTCCGGCCCGGCATCGATCACCACCGCAGAGTGCGGACCGGCGGCCAGCACCAACGCGTCGCCCTGGCCGACGTCACACGCCACGAAGATCCAGCCCGGCGCCGGCCAATCCGAGGCAATGGACCGGACCGGGATCAGGACGACGACCGCGGTGACGGCAGCGGCGGCCAGCGCACGGCGCGGACGCGCATGCAGGGCCAGGACGAGAAGGCCGGTGGCCAGGGCCGACAGCGTCAGACCGCCTGCCATTCCCCCGGGCCAGGGAACCGTTGCGCCGTGCAGGCCACCGAAGAAGTTCGCCACCCACACCAGCCATCGGCACGGCCAAGCGGCGAGGTGGGCGAGCAGTGTCGCCGGGGCGAGCCACATCGGCGAGACGACCGCCGCCGCGAAGCCGAGGACCGTGGTGACCGCCACAACGGGTTCAGCAAGCACATTGGCCGGAATCGCTACCAGGCTGACCCGACCGGAGAGCGCGGCGATGACCGGAGCCGTTACCACGTGCGCGGCGGCAGCGACGGCAACCGACTCGGCGACCCCGGCAGGGACACGCCTGCGCCGCAGCGCTTCGGCCCACGGCGGCGCGAGTACCAGCAACGAGCCCGTAGCGAGCACGGACATGGCGAAGCCCGCATTGCTCGCGAGTTCGGGATCCCAGAGCAACAGCACGAGCACAACGGCCGACAACGCCGGTATCGCCTGCTGGGGCCGCCCCGTGGACAGCGAGATCAGCGCGACCCCCGCCATCAGGGCCGCACGCAGCACGCTCGGTGACGGCCGCGCGACGGTGACGAAGATCAGCAGCACGCCTGCCCCCGCTGCCGCGCAGATCCATGGCCGCACAGCGAATCGCCGCAGCACGAGCAATACCGTGCCGATCAGGATGGAGCAGTTGGTCCCACTCACGGCGACCAGATGTGTCAGACCGGCGAGGCGGAAGTGCTCAGCCAGCACCGGGTCAAGGTTTGCGGTGTCGCCGTCGACCAGACCTGGTAGGAGCCCGCGCTCGTCCGCCGGCAACCCCGCCGCCGCGCGGCGAAGCGACGAGCGGACGGCGCCAGCCCCGCGCTGCCACCACGGCGGCGATCCGATCAGCACCGGGTCGGAGCGAACGAACATGCTCACCGACATCGAGCCCGGATCCAGCGACGGACCCAGCTGACCGTCGAGACGTACCCGCTGGCCCGGCAACACATCGCGCCAACCCTGGCCGCTGGCCAGCACCAAGACCCTTCCGTCTACCCGTAGCCGGTGCCGGGCCACCCGGACCGATTCGGCTGAGGTTTCCACGGCCACCCGCGGCGAGCCGGCAACACCCTTCGCAGCGAGTGGCCGCGGATCGGCGCCCACCGTCAGGACGACGGTGACGGCGGTTCGGTGCTCGGCCAGCTGGACGAGCGGCGACGCCCGGTTGTGCGCCATCCTTCCGGCTAACGGGAACAGGACGAGTGCGACGCAGAAACCGACCAGGGCTGCGGCCGCGGCGCCGCGACGGCCCCGGTGAGCCGCAGCCAGCGCGAGCACACCAATCGCGCCGGCGATACAGGCCGCGACCAACGCGCTGCACGGCGCGTGACTTCGCTCCACCAGGGTCGCCAGCCACGCCGCAAGCGCTCCGAGGCCGAGGCGGAGATCGATATCGCCGGACCGCACGGGGCCGCCCGGGGGCAGGCCGCGCAGGTTCACACCGACAACCGAGATCGCAGCGCGGCAAACTTCACCTCGCCGATGCCCGAGACCTCGCGCAACTGGTCGATCGTCACGAACGGGCCGTGCGCCGCGCGCCAGTCCAGGATGTGTTGACCGAGCACCGGACCGACACCGGGCAGGGTCTCCAGCTGCTCCAAGGTGGCGGTGTTGAGGTCGAGCGCTACGGCCGGCGCGGAACCGCTCGCGCCCACCCCGCCGCCTGATCCGCCCGTCGCGCCCGGCATGCCGACGGCGATCTGCTGACCATCGGCCACTCGCGCAGCGAGGTTCACGGTGCTCAGATCGACATCTGGCAGTGCGCCGCCGGCTGCCCGCAATGCGTCGTCGACCCGCGAGCCGGTGGGCAGGTGGTACACCCCTGGGTGCCGTACCTTGCCCGCGATGTCGACAACCACCGTGGGTGCCCGAGCTGCGGTCGGGGACGACCGTGGCCTCGCCCCTGAGGTCAGCGACCCCGCCGATGCCGCCGCCGATTGCGCCGAGGCAGCCACGTCGGCGTGGGCTCCGGTGCTGGTGACGCCGAGGGTGCGCGGGCGCGTGGAGAGCACCCAGCCGCCGGTGATGACAGCGGCGAGAAAAGCGGCAACTCCGACCGCGATGGCGCCGCGGCGCCCGGGATCCGTGCGTAACGGCAACTGGGCCAAGAACGTGATCAGCCCCGCGGAACGCCTAGCCGGGCCGGTCGAGCCCGTTTCGGCCGGTACGCGCGTCGGCGGTCGCACAGGGTGCGCCGGAAGGGCGGTGAGGTCGTCGCTGGGCAGCCAAGGCGGCAGAGGTGGCTCGCCGCTGGGTGGGTCGACGCCGGAGCCTGGGTCGGTCTCCGGGCGCGAATCGGCCAGCATCGCCCGGACCCGCCGCGCGACGCGCCCCCGCTCGCCGCGACCTGGCTTGCTCTCACCTCGCACGCCCACGACGCTAGGAATCGACCCTCGCACTCAGCCAGGGCCGGGCTCGACCTGTGGACAGCGCGCCGGCTTGTGGACGGGCCTAGTGAAGCGTCGCTGCTCGTGCTAGGAGCAGCCGGGCCAAACCCCGCTCAACGGCGCACCACCACGGTGCCGATGACGCCAGGGCCGAGGTGTGCGCCTACGACCGGCCCCAATTCGGCAATGTGCAGCTCGCCGATCCGTGGGATCGCTGCCCGCAACGCCGTCGCGACCTGATCTGCGCGCGCCGGGGCCGCTAGATGATGCACGGCCGCGTCAACGAGGCCGTCACCGGCGTACCCGGCTGTCAGCTGCACGAGGCGGGCGATCGCCTTCGTTGCGGTCCGTACCTTCTCCAGACCCACGATGCGCCCCTCGACCATCTGCAGCAACGGCTTCACCGACAGGGAGGTCGCGAGCAGGGCTGCCGCGGTACCGATTCGGCCACCGCGGCGCAGGTACTCGAGGCTGTCGACGTAGAACAACGTGCGCGTCCGATCCACCGTCTCGGTCGCCGCGCCCTGCACCTGAGCCGCGGATGCTCCTTCGGCCGCCCGCTGCGCGGCAGCGATGACCGCGAAACCGAGCGCCATCGCCGTCGAACGGGAGTCGACGACGCGCACAACACCGTGTCCGAAGTCCTGCGCGGCCAGCGCTGCCGACTCCCAGGTGCCCGACAGCGCGGCAGCCAGGTGGACCGAGACGACCCGGGTGGCTCCCGCGTCGAGGCAGGTCTGGTAGACGGCCGCGAACTGCGCCGGCGCCGGTCGCGACGTGGTCACCGAAACCTTGTCGCGCAGCGCCTTGGCGACATCGGCCGCAGTCACGTCGACACCGTCTGTGGCGGTCCGCGCCCCGATCGACACCCGCAGCGGGACGACCCGGATATCCAGCGAAGCGGCGACGCCGTCGGGCAGGTAGGCGGTCGAGTCGGTGACCAGCGCGACCCGCTCGGACGTCATGTTTTCCTCGCCGCCGACCACAGCGCTATAGGACGAAGTTCACGAGACGGCCCGGCACGGCCACAACCCGCCGGGTCTCGCGCCCGTCCAGGGCAGCGGCCACCCGCGGATCCGCGCGCGCCGCAGCCTCCAGCGCCGCGGCGCCGGCATCGGCCGCGACGTCGATGACCGCCCGCACCTTTCCGTTGACCTGTACCGCTACCTCGATCGTCGTGTCGACGAGCAATGCCGCGTCGGCGACGGGGAAGTCCGCCCACGCCAGCGAGGACTCGTGGCCCAGTCGCGACCACAATTCCTCGGCCGCATGTGGAGCCAACGGCGCAAGCATCAGCACGAGCGCTTCGGCCGCCACCCGCGGCACGCCACCGTTCGGGTACGCCTGCGTGATCGCGTTGTTCAGCTCGGTGATGCGCGCGATCGAGGTGTTGAACCGCAACGTCTCCATACCTTCGCGTACTGCGGCAATTGTCTTGTGCAGCAGGCGATTCAGTGGGTCGGGAACGTCATCGGCCGACACGTGAACCGCACCGGATTCCTCGTCGACGATCGCACGCCAGATGCGTTGCAAGAGGCGGTACGGACCGACGATGGCCTTCGCGTCCCATGGTCGCGATTGCTCCAGCGGACCGCTGAACATCTCGAACAAACGGAAGGTGTCGGTACCGAACCTGGTGATGTAGTCATCCGGCGTGACCACGTTCTTCAGGCTCTTGCCGATCTTGCCGAACTCCTGGCTGACCTCGTGCTTATCGTGGAAGAAGCGGCCGTCGCGTTCGACCACCTCGGACGCCTCGACGTAGAAGCCATCCTGGTTGGCGTATGCCGGCAACTGGAGCATGCCCTGGTTGACCAACCGGTGAAACGGCTCGGAGCTGGATAGATAACCCAGGTCGAACAGCACCTTGTGCCAGAACCGCGCGTACAACAGGTGCAGTACCGCATGCTCCACGCCACCGACGTACAGCTCGACCCCACCGAGAGGTCGGTCGGCCGTCGGACCCATCCAGTAGTGCTCGATGGCGGGGTCGACGAAGATCTCGCTGTTTTTCGGGTCCAGGTAGCGCAGCTCGTACCAGCACGAACCGGCCCAGTTGGGCATCGTGCTCGTCTCACGACGGTAGGACTTCGGACCTTCGCCGCCGCCAGGATCAAGGTCCAGCTCGACGTTGACCCAGTCGCTCAGGCGCCCGAGCGGGGGCTCGGGCTCGGAGTCGACGTCGTCTGCCGGGTAGGACTTCGGCGAGAAGTCGTCGGTGCCTGGCAACTCGAGGGGC
>JBHEMN010000126.1:0-10473 GCA_046262575.1 Jatrophihabitantaceae bacterium | reverse complement strand
TGTAGTAGACGGTGTTGTCGTCGGGGCAGTAGCCGAACTCGCTCGAGCTGTCGGAGCCGCACTTGGGATGATCGGCCTGCGCGATCTTGACATCGGTCCATTTCTTACCGATCAGCTGCGCGGCTGCCTTCCAAAACCGGTTCAGGTCCGGCTGGAGACCGCCGGCGGTGCTGTCCTGCCTCGGGTCGTTGGCGTTGAGCACCTGCGCGAGGGTTTCGTTGCCGCCAGCGCGGTAGTCGGTGTCCGTCACGAACGGGCGCTCGGTGAACTTGCGGTTGAAGTATTGCTTGGAATAGCAGAACGTCGGGCCGTGCAGTATGCCGTCGTCGATCGCGCTGAGCCGGTCGAAACCGTTGCCGTGGGAGATGTCGCTCGGCGACAACGGCGTTGAGTCGCGCACTTGCAGGTAACCGGTGAGCGCCCGGTCGAGCTCGTCGGGCTTGGCCCGGAAGTGCGCAGCCTGGTTCTTCAGGATGGCAGCCAGGAAAGCGCCCGCGGCGCAGTCGGCCTGCGACTCGAAGGAGATCGTCGGCAGGTCGAGCTTGTAGTTCCCGGTGCGGAACTGCAGCGCGTGTCCGAACTCATGCGCGAAGGCGAGCGCAATGATCAGCGGCCCATACTTCTGGGCGAGCACGGGGACCAAGTGGTTCATATTCCGGTCCCAGGCGATCGAGTCGTCGACAAAGCAGAAGAAGGCGTTGTTGACCACGGCAGTCGGCCGGCGGGACAGGCAACCCTCCTTGGCGGCGGGACCGCTCACAGATCCCGAGTCGAGGACCTGCTGACCGTCGATGGAGAAGAAACCGCCCTTGATCGAAGGTAACGAGGCGCCGTTCGCGATGCTCGGATAGTTGATCTTCCAGAACGCTAGGACATCGCTCAGGGCGTTCTTCACGGTGGTGTCGAACTGTGCCCCGGAGTCACCGACGACGGTGAGGTTGGCGTCAGCGGCCACCCGCAGCGACGGCTTGCCCTCGGTGACGCTGGAGCACGCGCTGAGTACGAGCGTAGCCACGGTGACAGCGGCCGCTGCCCGCATTGATCTGCCGAATCGCCAGTTCACGGCGGCCCCCTCCGGTTGTCAAGCCTGGCGGCAGTCTAAGGCCGTCGACGGCGGTGCGGCACAGATCCTGACCCGAGTTTGGGACACTGCTCTGATGGGACGGCACTCGGCACCGGAGGACGACGAACCCTCCGAAGCGCCGGCCGGAACGGTGCTGGACGTCGCGCCCGGCCGCCACCACACCGCGGACGGCGATGCGAATGTCCCCGTTACGCCTCACGCCGAAAGCGCGACGCACGGCGACCTGCGGCTGCTGCGCGAGCAGCCGGCGTTGCGAGCGCGCTGCGCCGCCGCAGCGATCGTGCCGTTCCTGGCCTACACGGCGGCGCTGGTAGTTGTCGGGCGCACCGATGTCTACCTACTGTGGCTGTGGATCCCGACCGTCCTCGCCGGTATTGTTGCCGGCGCCTTCCTTGACGCGGCCCACCGACGCGAACGCAAGGCCGTCCCCGACGGATGACCCGACGGCGCAACGCGGAGCCGGCGGCGCCTACCGGTCGATCACGAAGCCGTTCCTGCTGGCCCCGTACGCGTCGAGGTAGCCCGCGATCTCGTCGTAGGCGTGCAGGTAGGTGGGGCGTCGATCGGCAGGGGTCGCCGGGTCGGCAAGGGCTGCGGTCAGGTCGATGAGGCGCAGTCTCGGGGAGATGTCCATCCACGTCGGGATGGCCTCGGCCTTGGTGATGGTGAACGTGTGTGGCGCCACCTCGGTGAACGTGAATTTCGCCATGATGCCCTCGCGACTGGCGTCGATCGGATCGGCGTGGCGCGATATCTGATTGCCCATGCCGTAGACGACCCACTTGCCATTGATCTCCTGGACCGGCTGTACGACATGAACGTGGGCGCCGAGAATGAGGTCGATGTCCGGCGAGGCCAGCAGGGCATTTGCCTGGTCGCGCTGCTGTTGGGTGGCCAGGTGGTCGTACTCGGTGCCCCAGTGCAAGGACACCACGACGATGTCCGCGCCGGCCCGTTTCGCGCGGTGCGCGGCGGCCAAGATTGTCGGCACGTCCGTCAGGTTGGCCAGCCACGGCTGGTCGGCCGGTACGGGGATGCCGTTGAAGCCGAAGGCATAGGCCAACTGGGCAATTTTCACCCCGTTGCGCGTGGTGATGATCAGCGGCCGGGAAGCCTCGGCGGCGCTGCGTGCGCTGCCGGTGTGCTTCAGGCCGGCTGCGTCCATCTCGTCGAGGGTGCGCCTCACGCCCGGGTATCCCTGGTCCAGGGAATGGTTGGACGCCGACGTGCAGGACTGGTAACCGATGTCCTTCAGCGCGGTCAGTACCTGGGGCGGCGCATTGAAGTTGGGCCAGCCGGAGAACGGCCCTTGCGGCGGGGCAAGGGGCGTCTCCATCTCGCAGGTCGCGAGATCGACGCCGCGCGTTGCCGGGGCGATGCCGGCGTAGATGGGACCGAAGTCGTAACCGCTCTTGCCCTGAGCCGCGGCGTCGGCGTGAGCCTGCTCCCACAGCGGCGGATGGATCAGGACGTCACCAGAACCGAGGACGGTGACGGTGCGTGCCGCGTCTTTGGCCGGCGTTGCCGTCGCCTTCGACCGGGGCGCGGCGGTGTCCGGCGGCGACGTGATCGTGATGATCGAGGATCGCGGCGCGGGGGGGTGCGCGGTGCGGGGTGCGGCGCTGGTGCATGCGCTCAGCGCCCCGGCTGAGACAAACGTGAGCGCTACTGCCCTGCGCCACGCCACGCGGGCGCTGGGATCGACGCGGGTGGGTCGAAGTGTTGTCAGGGGGATGACCTCCGGTCGCTGGTGTGCGCCCATCCTGACGCGACAGCGGGCCTTGCGGTTGCAGCGCGCGGCACCCCGGTCAACCGGCGGCGCGAAGGTCGACGAGCTCACCGAGCCGGGCCCGATGCCGAGCCGCGGTGCCGAGGGCGATCGCGTCGGCCTTGGCCCGCTTGAGGTAGAGGTGGGCCGGGTGTTCCCAGGTGAAGCCGAGCCCGCCGTGCAGTTGCACGCACTCCTCGGCTGCCTGCACGGCGATTGGCGAGCAGTAGGCCTGCGCGAGCGAGGAAGCCACAGCGGCGTCGGGGTCACCCTCGGCCACGCAAGCGACGGCGTAACGTGCGACGGCCCTGGCCTGGGTGACGCCAGCCCACACATCGGCCATCCGGTGCTTGAGCGCCTGGTACGAACCGATCTGGCGGCCGAACTGGTAGCGGGTGAGCGAGTGCTCGATCGTCATCTCCAGGCACCGTTGCGCCAGGCCGAGCTGCTCGGCGGCCAGTAGGGCAACCCCGGTTGTGAGCGCCGCTTCAATCGCGCTCACTGCGTCCGCGCCCGAGGCGAGCTGCTCACCCGGTGTTGCCTCCAGCACCACGTCGCACAGCGGACGGGTGAGGTCGAGCGAACCGACGACGTCGCGCCGCGCGGCATCGGCGTCAACGATGAAGAGCGCCGGCTCGTCGCGCTCCAGGCAGGGCACGAGCAGGTGGTCGGCCACACGGGCATCGGCCACGCCGTGCACAGCGCCGCTGAGCAACCCGTCGCTGCATAGGACGGCCGTGGGGAAAGCCGAACCGGGTGAGGTTGCCAGCGGCATGGCGAGCGTCGCGTTCACCGCTCCGGAGGCGAGCCGTTTGAGGAGGTCCTCAGCTCCGGCGTGGATCGCGAGGGCGCTCGCCAGCACCGTACTGCCCAGGAACGGCGTCGCCGCCACCGCGCGGCCCAGTTCCTCGGCGACGACCGCCGTCTCGCGCCAGGATGCGCCGTGCCCGCCGGCCGACTCCGGCACCGCCAGGCCCGCTGCGCCGAGGTCCACGGCCAGCGAGCGCCAGAGCGCCGGGTCGTAGAGCTCGTCGGTCTCGGTACGCGTCAGCACGGCCGGCCAGGGTGCGCGATCGGTGAGCAGGTCGCGCACGCTCGAGCGCAACTGCTCCTCCACTTCGCTGTACAGGAGGTCGGTCATCGCGGCAGGTCCTTCCAGGCCACGGTCTTGTCGACGCGGACCTCGCCGGGCAGGCCAAGGACGCGCTCGGCGATGATGTTGCGCAGAATCTCCGAAGTGCCGCCCTCGATCGAATTGCCCTTGGCGCGCAAGTAGCGGTAGCCCGGCGAGCGGCCGAGGAAGTCCACCGACGTCGGGCGCTCGCTGCGCCAGGTGTCGCTCGACCAGTCGTCGTAGCGCAGCCCCTCGGCGCCCAGCAGATCCAGCTCGAATCCGGTGATCTCCTGGTTCAGCCGCGCGAACGCGAGCTTTGCTGCCGAACCCTCCGGTCCGGGGGAACCGACAGCCAGTTGCTGGCGCAGGCGCAGGCCCGTCAGCCGGGTGGCCTCGGCCTCTACCCACAACCGCATCAGCTCGTCGTGCGCCGCGGCAGTGCGCAGCTCGGGACGTGTTCGCCAGGTGGCTGCGACGGCCGAAATCGCGCCGCTCTCTCGCGGGGCTGAGCCACCGCCGATCGCGACCCGTTCGTTCATCAACGTGGTCTGCGCGACCCGCCACCCATCGCCGATATCGCCCAGCCGGTGCGCGTCCGGGATGCGCACGTCGGTGAGAAACACCTCGTTGAACTCGGCCTCCCCGGTGAGCTGCCGCAGTGGGCGCACCTCGACTCCCGCGCTGGTCATGTCCAGGGCGAAGTAGGTCATCCCCTGATGCTTGGGCACGTCCGGGTCGGAACGGGTGACCAGGATGGCCCATCGCGCCTCGTGCGCCTGTGACGTCCACACTTTCTGCCCGTTGACGACCCAGTCGCCGTCCGGCGCTTCGCGCACGGCGCGAGTGCCGAGCGCGGCCAGATCCGAGCCGGCGCCAGGTTCGCTGAACAACTGGCACCACACGTCTTCGCCTGTCCAGAGCGGCCGCAGCCAGCCTTGGCGCTGCTCGTCGGTGCCGTGGACCAGGATGGTCGGCGCGGCCATGCCCAGGCCGATGCCGATGCGCCGCGGGTCGTTGGTCGGGGCCCCCGCGCCGGCCAACTCCGCATCGACGACCGACTGCAACGCGCGCGATGCGCCCAGTCCGCCGAGTCCGGCAGGGAAATGCACCCACGCCAGGCCGGCGTCGAATTGGGCGCGGAGGAACTCCAGGCGGTCGCCGTGCGGGTCTTGTGCCTCGAGAAACTCCTGTACGCGCCGGCGCACGTCGTCCTCAGCGCTGGTCATTCGACGCGACACTCCAATGTTCCTGGGGGATATTCCGGCGGGTTTACCAGAATAGTAAGGCGAGCGAGTCGGCCACGAGGGCCGGCTTTGCCTCGCCCTCGATCTCAACGGTATGCCGGACCGCGATGCGCAATCCTGCGTCGCCAGGGGTCGCGGCAAGCAGGTCCGCGCTGCTGCGCACCCGTGCGCCGACGTGCACCGGGGTGATGAACCGCACCCGGTCCAGCCCGTAGTTGATCGACATGCGTACCCCGTCCATCGCGAGGATCTCCCGCGAGAACGCCGCGAGCAGCGCCAGGCTGAGGTAACCGTGGGCGATGGTGGCGCCGAAGGGACCAGTCGCCGCGCGCTGCGGGTCGACGTGGATCCATTGGTGGTCGTCGGTGGCGTCGGCGAACAGATTGACCTGGTCCTGCGTAATCGTTCGCCAGGCGCTTTCGCCGAGGTGCTCGCCAGCGGCCGCTTCAACCTCGGCGGCCGAGGTGAAGGTTCGCATGGAACGAGACTGTACCGACCAGTCGGTCCGTTGACGAGCGGCCCAAGCTGTCGCGCCGGCTCGCAGCGGCCATGGTGGCGTCGCCAACTCAGCGTGCCGCGCCGCGATATGGGTGCCGTCGTGCTCACCCTCGGTCGGTTACCGTCCGGCGTCCGGGCCGTCAACTGAGCGCAGTGCAACCCGCAACGGCTCGACCTCGCTGCGCCAGGGTGGATTAGCGCCCGCCCGGGTGCAGGTCAGCGCGGCCACCAGCGCCGCCTCGTCCAGGACAGCGGCCAGCATCGCGGGGTTGCGCAGCCCTGCGAGCAGATGTGGCGCGCTGATGTTGCGCCGACCCAGCGCGTCGAGCAGACCCGCCGTGAACGCATCCCCGGCGCCGACGGTGTCGACCACCGCAGCGGGGTAGACCGGCCGATCGAGTGGCGCAGCGTCCGGGACGAACGCCGTCGCACCCTCCCCGCCGTGGGTGATCACGACCAGACCGGGGCCGGCCGCCAGCCAACGCTGCGCCACGGACTCGGGCGACTGCGCTCCGTAGAGCCAGGCCACGTCCTCGGCGCTCGCCTTCACCAGGTGCGCGTACCGCAGCGCGCGCTCGACCTGGTCGCGGGCGCTTGCGGCTTCCGGCTGCAACGGGGGCCGAACGTTCGGGTCATAGCTCAGGATCACGCTGCCGGCGGCGTGCAGCGCCGCCACCCGTCGGGCGATCGCTGCGTCGCCCGGCGCCATCCAGGACGCGAGCGAGCCGAAGTGCACCCACCTCACGGTGGGTGGCAGGGCCGCAAGTTCGCTGTCGGCCCACTGGAAGTCCACCGTCGCGTCGATGGAGAACTCGTAGCGCGCGACGCCGTCCTCGAGTCGGACCAGGGCGATCGTGCTGGGCTGGCGGCCTTCGACGGCGAGGGACGTGTCGACGCCGGATCGCGTGGCGTGGTTTCGCAGGACGGTACCGAACGGGTCTGTGGAGAACCGGCCGACGAAGGCGACGTCCTGGTCGAGCCGGGCCAGGCCGACTGCCACGTTGAGCGGGCTGCCGCCGGCGCGGGCGGTACACGCGGTGTCGTCGCCCGGATCGACCAGATCGACGAGCGCCTCACCGATCACCGCGAACTGCGGTGTCTGGCCGGCTGTCACGAGGGTCGAAGCTACCCCGCGGGGCGGCGGTCCACAGCCCAGCCCCGACGCAGCGTGCGGCGCCTGTGCCAGCTAGCGCTATGCCGGGCGCAGGAGCTGAGGGTCGTCCCCGCGGGAATCGGACGGGACCCGGTTAGCCGGGCGATGTGGGGGCAGCGGCGTTGCCTCCCAGCGCCGCGGACCGCTCCAGAGTGCCGGCGGTGCATCGATCATGCGGGCCAGGGCGTACAGCACCGGCTCATAGTTGACGCGCCAGCCGCGGAAATGGGGCCACGCCTGCTCGGCGCTCACCTCGACCGGGTACCCGACCGAACGCAGCATGACGACCGCCTCGGCGAAGTCGTCGAAGCTCAGCGCGATCTCGGAGTCCGGGTCGGCATCCTCGACGACAGCCAATCCGGTAGCCTGCGCGATCTGGTTGAGGCAGGAGAACCCCATTCGGATCAGCAGGCGCGCGCGCAGCGCCGGCACGATGGACGGGCTCAGCGACAGCTGCAGCGCGGCCGAGTCCATCACGCTGAGCAGCGAGATGAGCCAATTGGCCTCCGGGTGCGGGGACCGCAACCAGCACAGCGTCAGGTAGGTGCTGTGCGACTCGGCCACCTCGGCGGCCCAGCGTTCCCACGTGCGGTACAGCTCAGCCAGCTCGGCGGTGCCGTCGAGGGTGGACAGCCCGAATCGCGTGCGGGCCAGCAACTCAGGCCCCCAGGCCGGCGCCCCCGCCCGCGACACCAGCAGGGTGACCTCTGCCTCGCGCCGGTTGAACGCGGAGTACAGCGTTGGCAGGTACCCGATCTGGAGGGCGACGACGACCAGCCCGGAAAAGGCGGCCACGTACACGATCGCCGTACTCGACGGGTGGCTGGGCGCCGCGTAGCCCAGCGTGAACAGGGCGGACCCGGATTCGGTGAACGCCGCCCCGGCGTCGCCATGCTCGAAAGGCAGCAGCATGAGTGCGTACGACAGGTCGAAGAGGGCCACCCAGGTCACCAGCCGGAGGAACAGCGACATCGGGGCCTGCCACGCCAGCACCCGGTCGCGCGCCCGATAGCCGTGCAGTGGACGGCAGATCAGGGCGAAGATCTGGATCGTCCCCAGACCCGAGTACTTCGAGATCCGGCTCAGGATGGGGCGGGGCACGATCAACGTCCCGATAACACTCATCCACGTCGCGAGCACGAGGACGAGGCCGAGGGCAAAAGCCGCCCACTGCACAAGCCCGGGCGCCGCACTGCCAGCCGCGCGAAGCGGCTGGCCTGTCACGGCAGCGAGTAGCGATAGGGGCTCAGCGACGGAACTCAGCGACACCACATATCGCAGTTTGCCTTCTCCGCGTTCGCCCCGTTTTGCCGGGCAGTGTCTACCGCCGCCCCCAGGCTGGCGAGTTCAGCGGTGATGTCGGCGAAGACGGTGTTCCACTCGTCGTGGTACTTCTGCCAGGCAGCTGCGGCGTTGCTGTCGGTCCACGTCTTTCGCAGCCGGTCGATGAGGTCGTTGATGTCGCTGTGCGTTTGCGCGAACCGACGAGCCGCAGACGTGATGTCGCCGTGCGCCTCCGCCATTGCGCGGAGGTCGTACTCGAGCCGCTCGTCAGACACGAGTGGCTCCCGGGCTGGAAATGCCGCGCTGCAGACCTGCCGTGTTCGTAGCTTCGGTGCTCATGTAGTCACGGTGGGTACGCATGAGACCCTCAGAAATCTGGGCCAGCCGCTGATTGTGCTTAGCAGCTCGAGCGGCCCAGCTGGTCTTGGCGTCATGGAAGCTTTTCGCTGCCGGGCCGCGCCAGAGGTCGGACAGGCCCGACAGCTGGCTCATCAGCTGATTCATCTGGGCGTCGACGGCTTGATTGATGTTCGCCATCTGCTCCGCGGCCGCCCGCAGATCGTCTGGGTTGACCTGAAAGCCACTCAACCGAGGCCTCCTGTTTCCCTGTACCCCGACGAACTACGCCGCGTATAGAGGTCACGCGGCCCCACCTGGCGATGGGGTGGTTACGAGGGCTTCAGCATAGGCGGTCTGGGCGATTTATGCCCGTCAGCCGGGGTAGGCGGGCGCTCTGGGCCCCGATTCCGGTGCAGGGACGAGTTGCCACGATCTGTCCGGTCTTGGTCGCACTGTGTAGTATTACGTGTCGGGCACCGATATGCCATCTGATGGCTGACGTTCGCGGCGTCGTCACGGCGGTGCTCCTGAGGAGGGTTCGATGCCTGACCGCTTCGGGGTCCTTCCCGGCGAGTTGAAACTCGCTGGCAGCGTTTTTGACCAGGAGGCCCGCCACACCGAGGTGCACGCCGCGGAATACCTCGTGGTGGCGCCGTTGCCGGACAGCGCATTCGGAAACTTGCCGGAGTCCTACAAGCTGGCAAATCAATACCAAAGCTTCTTCGGCCACGTGCAAGAAGACTTGAAGGCGCTACAGGACTCGCTGAGCGACTGCGCCAAACGGTTGGATCTTACGGCGGAGATCTAACTCAAGGCTGAAGCCGCTAACACCCTGTGCGAAACCGGGTGAGACGAGCCCGACATGGCTAGCGAGCAGAGCTTCGGAGAGAAGATCTGGGGCACGATCATCGACCCCGGAGGCGATCCGGAGGACATCCACCGAGCGGCTGGCGCTTGTCGCAAGCTCGGCTTGGACCTGTCCGACGTGCTCACCGCACTCGACCCGATCGCCGTAGGCCTTGCCGCGGACTGGCACGGCGACGCGAGCGACGGCTTTCAGCACACGTGGGGCAAGTTCATGCCGGCCATGAACAACTACACCAAGCAGCTGCATGACGCCGCCAAGTCGCTGGATAACGTGGCTGACGCCGTCCATGAAGCTCAGATCCAGGCCCGAAACTTCAAGATCATGGTCGTCACAACGCTGGCCGCAGGTGCGGCGATGACCCTGTTCACCTTCGGCACCTCGGACGCCGCAGCCATTGTCGCGATCGACGCCGAGGCGGGGGTGATGGCGACCATGCTGGCCCGGCTGGGGGCCCTGCTCGCGGGCGAGGCAGAGGCGGTTTCCGCGCTGATCAGCGCGATGCAGGTGACGCTCACCCGCTTTGCCATCGGCGTGGGATTCTCACTCGCCGCGACCCTCGGGGTAAAACACTTCTTGCAACACCAAGACGTCCTCGATCCAGCGAACTACACCGCCAAGGACGCCACCAACCTGCTGCTCGGCGGGGTCCTCACAGCCGGCATGGGATCGATCGCCAGCATGGGCAAGGTATCCGCACTGCTCGACGCGCACCCCATCCTGGGTGCCGGGGGGGCCGGCGTCATCGGCGGCACCACCGGAGCCACCATCAACCAGACGTGGCTCAACCACGCCTCGCTGCTGGACCCGTCCACGCTGGGCAAGATCGGGCTTACCGCCGTCGTCGCCGGTGTCTCCGGTATGGTCGTGGGTGCCGGGGCGCTCGGCATCACGAAGGGGATAGGCGCGTTACGTGGCCCGTCCGCGCCGCTGCTAGAGGAGCCTATCGGGGTTAGCGCGGATTCAGAGCCGGCTGCTGCGCTCGGCCCAAATGGCAGACCGTTGAGCCTGGCCGGGACGGAGGAGCCGCCGCCGCCAGTCGGTCCGCCGGTCCGTCCCAACGGGCAGCCGCTCTTCCCGCCCACGGCATTCCCACGGCCCGGCTTCAAGGCGGTGACACCAGG
>JBHEMN010000125.1:0-6818 GCA_046262575.1 Jatrophihabitantaceae bacterium | reverse complement strand
CGCTACACGAGCGCCTGCACGGCCTGCTCGCGCTGGCGCTCTACCGCAGCGGCCGCCAGGCCGACGCCTTGGACCGGTTGGCCCGACTGCGCCGGATGTTGTCCGACGAGCTCGGCGTCGACCCCACCCCGGAAACCGCCGAGCTGGAGCTTCGGCTGCTGCGCCAGGAGGTCGACCTGGTCCCCCCGCCGGTCCGAGCCGTTCCGGAACTGCGGTTGCCTACGCCGTCGTCCACGTTGCTCGGCCGCGACGGCGAGGTGGCCGCCCTGCTCGAACAGTTGCGCGCACCGGGCGTGGTCACGCTGACCGGATCGCCGGGAAGCGGCAAGACCCGGCTTGCCCTCGAAATCGCTCGCCGCTTGCAGGCAGAGCACCGCAGGGTGGCCTGGGCTGATCTTGCGCCGTTGAGTGAGCCGGACGCCGTTGGTCCGGCGCTCGCGACGGCGGCAGCCGTGGACGCTGGGCCCGACGATCCGGTCGCGCGGCTGGCCGGCGAACTGGACGGTGCACTGCTGGTGGTCGACAACGCCGAGCACCTGATCGAGCCGATCGCCGCGCTCGTTGCCTCGGTGCTGCGCATCGCGAGTCGGCTGGCGGTCCTCGTCACCTCGCAGCGCCCCCTGCTGATCTCGGGGGAGGAGATTCACCATGTCGGCCCACTGCTGCCGGCCGCGGCCGCGGCGTTGTTCTGCGAACGTAGTGGCCTCCCGCGCGACGCGCAGGTGGACGCAATCTGCGCAGCGGTCGACTGTTTGCCGCTTGGTGTCGAGTTGGCGGCAGGACTCACCAGGACCCTGAGCGTCGACCAGCTCGCGCGACGTATCGATGATCGACTGCGCCTGCTCGTCGGTGGTTCACGTGACGCCGGAGGGCGGCACACCAGCCTGCGCGCCGCCCTCGACTGGAGCTACCGGCTGCTCGATGCCACCTCGTCGGCGGTGCTGGCACGGCTGGCGGTGTTCGCTGGTGGGTGCACCCTCGAGGCGGCGGAGTTCGTGATCGCCGGTGACGGGATAGCTCCGCGGGACATCGCTGCGGCCTTGGCCGAGCTGGCCGATCGCTGCCTGGTCGTGGTGTCCGAACGTGCCGGGTCGCGACGGTTTGGGCTGCTCGAGTCGGTGCGCGATTACGCGTTGCAGCGCCTCATCGGATCATCGGAGGAGACCGGCGTGCGTGAGCGGCACCTCGCCTGGTGCGTCCGACACGTCGCGGAACACGACGTCTACGGCGAGGACGAGGCCGCCGCCGTCGCGGCCGTGTTCGAGGAGTGGCCGAACCTGCTCAGCGCCCTGGAGAACGCGCCCGGCACCCCCCGGGCCTCAGACGGGTTGCGTCTAGCGATCGCGCTGGACGACGCATGGATGTTCCGGGGCCTGCACGACCAGGCGCGCAGGCACTACGCGGTCCTGGTTGACGCCGACGGCGCCACCGACGGGGAGCGCGCGAAGGGGCTGTCCAATTACGCATTCGCCAGCACTCTCGTCGGCGCGACGAAGCTCGCCGCCGAGCTGCTCGACCGCGCGAGCCGGTTCGCCGAAGCTGCCGGGGAGCCCGAGCTTCGGATGCGAGTGCTGTACCACCGCGGCATCGTCGCCCTGCAGGGCGGCTGGCCCCGGCAGGCCTTCGAGCCGCTCCGGCAGGGCGAGCAGATCGCAGCGGGCCTGGGCCGCGATCGTTCGGTCTCTGCCTTCCAGGACGTCGTCGCATCCGCACATTTGCATGCAGGTGATGCGCAGACGGCGGCCCGGATGCATCATGCCGCCAACGAGATCGACCGGAAGTGTGAGCATCTGCACGGCCTCGTGCGCGGTCTGGTCAACGAGGCGACCGCGCTGTTGGCACTTGGCGATCTGACCGAGGCCGCCCGTTGTGCGATCGAGGGCAGCGAGTACGCCACAGACCTCGGCGACCTCGTCGCCTCGGCGACGCTGCGTGCTGTGCACGGCCATGTAGCGCTGGCCAGGGGCGAAATCAGCGACGCCGTCGAGCACTTCCGGCTCGCCATCGCGCCGCTCGCGCCGGATGAGATCGACGCTCAGATGTGCCGGCTGGACCTCGCCGACGCCCTGTTGCACGCCGGCGATCACGTCGAGGCGCGCGAGATCGTCGACACAGCACTGGCGGCAACCCGCGATCGGGGTGTGGTGTGGCTGGTCGTTCAGCCGACCTTGGCAGCGACGCTGGTCGTCGCGGGTGAGGACGAGCGGGCCGCCGAGATCGTGCAGGCGACCGCGCAGGAGTACGCAGAGCGAGGATTCGCGTTGCCCTCGGCGGTGGGCCGCCTCGACTACGCCCGCGCCCTGCTAGCCGGAAGCCCGCATGGTTAGAGCGGGATGTTGCCGTGTGCACCCCGGGCCGCTGGTACGGCGGCCAGCGCCTGGGCGATCGAGGCCCTGGTCTGTGCCGGGTCGATCAGTTCGTCGACCACCTCAAGCTCAATAGCCCGCGCGACGCCGCCGGCCAGGCGCGCGTGCTCCTCGGCCAGTTGGGCGTGCAACGCCTCCCGTTCGCCGGGCTGGGCCGCCGCGAGCTTCTTGCGATGCGGGATGCCGACCGCGGCCGAGGCACCCATGACCGCGACCTCGGCCCCCGGCCACGCGAACACCCGGTTGGCGCCGAGCGCACGCGAATTCATCGCGATGTAAGCACCGCCGTAGGTCTTACGCGTCACCAGTGTCACCCGGGGTACGACGGCTTCGCCGAACGCATGCAGCAGCTTGGCGCCGCGGCGCACGATGCCGTCCCACTCCTGACCGACGCCGGGGAGGTAGCCGGGCACGTCGACGAGCACAACCAGCGGGACGCCGAACGCATCGCACATCCGCACGAAACGGGCCGCCTTCTCCGCACTCGGCGAGTCGAGGCAACCCCCGAGGCGCAGCGGGTTGTTGGCGATGACGCCAACTGTGCGTCCGGTCAGGCGGCCCAGGCCCGTGACGATGTTCGGAGCCCACTTGGTGTGCAGTTCGAGGAAGCTGCCGTGGTCGAGAACGCCCTCGACCAGCGGGTGGACGTCGTAGGCGCGTTTCACGTTTTCGGGGAGCAGCGCCTGCAAGTTGCGGTCGGGCCCGATCAGGCTGAGATCGAATGAGCCCTGTTGGGCAAACAGGGTTGTGGCGTCGCGGGCGGCCGCGAAGGCTTCGTCGTCGGAATCGGTGACGATGTGGACGACGCCGCTACGCCGGCCATGCGTGTCGGCACCGCCGAGGGACTCCATGTCGACGTTCTCGCCCGTAACGGAGCGAACGACGTCCGGACCCGTGACGAACACCCGGCCACCGGTGGACATGATCACCAGGTCGGTCAGCGCAGGACCGTAGGCGGCGCCACCGGCGGCAGGCCCGAGCACGACCGAGAGCTGCGGCACTCGCCCGGAGGCACGGATCATGGCTTGGAACACCAACCCGACCGCGTGCAGAGCCAACACACCCTCGGCCAGACGAGCGCCGCCAGAGTGCCACACACCGATCACCGGGATGCGCTCGCGCACTGCTGCGTCGATCGCGTCGACGATGTGCTGGCAGCCCTCGGCCCCCATCGCGCCGCCCATCGTGGTGGCATCCGTGCAGAAGGCAGTGGCTGGTGCGCCATTGATGGTGCCCCTCGCGGCGAACACGCCGCTCGCGTCCCGCGCACGCAAGGCTTGCATGGAGCCGGCGTCGAACAGCCTCTCGAGACGCAGTTCGGGATCGCGCGGGTCACGGGCCTGGAGATCGGCGTCCGTGGGCGGTGCGGCGATCAGTGTCATGTGCCGATTCCCTTCACGCCTTGCGGAACAGCAGCGCGGCGTTGTGGCCGCCGAACCCGAACGAGTCGTTCAATGCAGCGGGGACGCTCATGGTGCGCGCCTCGCGGGGCACATCGACGCGAACGCCGTCGTCCGGGTCATCGAGGTTGATCGTCGGCGGCACGATGTCGTCGCGGACGCTGAGCACCGTGGCAATCGCCTCAATCGCGCCTGCCGCACCGAGCAGGTGACCGGTCATCGACTTGGTCGCGGTGACGACCGTTTGCTCGCCGAGAAGCTCAGCAATCCATTTGGCCTCGGCGCCATCACCAGTAGGCGTCGAGGTGGCATGGGCGTTGACGTGCACGACGTCGGCGGGCTCTACCCCGGCGCGTGACATGGCGAGCCTTGCGGCCCGACGCTGGCCGTTGCCCTCAGGGTCGGGGGCGACGATGTCGTAGGAATCGGCCGTCACGGCAGCCCCCCCGAGCACCGCGTAGGGCATGCGTCCACGCGCCTGTGCAGACGAGCGCCGCTCCAGCACCAGCACCCCCGCGCCCTCGCCGAGCACGAAGCCATCACGGGCCTTGTCGAAGGGACGCGATGCGCGCTGCGGTTCGTCATTGCGGGTACTCATCGCCTGCATCTGCGCGAAGCCGGACATCGTAAGTGGGTGGATGCACGCCTCGGTGCCGCCTACCACCACAACGTCGGCGCGGTCAAGCGCCATCAGGTCCAGCCCGTACGCGATCGCCTCTGCGCCAGATGCGCAAGCGCTGACCGGCGTGAACACCCCGGAGCGCGCGCCGACCTCGAGGCCGACGTGCGCCGCGGGGCCGTTGGGCATGTCCATCGGGATGAGGAGCGGGGAAACGCGCCCCGGGCCCTTTTCCAGCAGGACGTCGTGTTGACAGATCAGGCTCGTCACACCGCCGATGCCCGTTCCGATCACGACTGCCACCCGTTCTGGCTCGAGTCCGTTCTCATCGGAGCGGCCGGTGAACCCGGCGTCGGCCCAGGCCTCTCGGGCGGCGACGATCGCCGCCTGCTGGGCACGATCCAGGCGTCGGGCCCGTACCCGCGACAGGACTTCGGCCGGGTCGACGGCCATCGGCGCGGCGATGCGCACCTTGAGGTCGGCGGCCCAGTCCTCGGTCAGCGCCACGACGCCGGACCGACCGTCCAGCAGGCCGGCCCAAAACGTCGCCACGTCACCGCCGAGCGGAGTGGTGGCGCCCAGACCGGTGACGACGATGTCATCGGTGAGTGCGGTCATGTCATTTCCTTCGCTGAGGTCGGCGCAATCGGTTCAGGCGTTGGATTGGATGTAGGAGACGGCGTCGCCAACGGTCTTCAGCTTCGGCAGTTCGTCGTCGGGGATCTTGACGCCGAACTTCTCCTCCGCCGCCATTGCGACCTCGACCATCGACAGCGAGTCGACGTCGAGGTCGTCGGTGAAGCTCTTGTCGTCGGTCACGTCGGCAGCCTTGACGTCGGCGACCTCTTCGAGGATGGAGGCGAGTCCTGCGCGGATCTCGTCGGCACTGGCCACGGGAATTCCTTTCTGTTGGGGCTCACCGGCCACGGCGGACGGTGAGCTTCGACGTTACGGGGACAGGACGACCTGGCCGGCATAGGCCAGCCCCGAGCCGAAGCCGAGCAGGAGCACCGGCGCTGCGGAGGGGATCTCGCCGCGCTCGACCATCCGCGACATCGCGAGCGGAATGGTGGCCGCTGAGGTGTTACCGGAGGTGACGATGTCGCGGGCCACGATCGCGTTCGGCGCGCCGAGGCGTTTGGCCAGAGCGTCAATGATGCGCAAGTTCGCCTGGTGCGGGATGAACGCCGCGAGCTCCTCGGGGGCCACGCCCGCGCGCCGGCACGCCTCGAGGGCGACCGGTGCCATCTGAGAGGTGGCCCAGCGGTAGACCGTCTGCCCCTCCTGCCGGAAGGTACGGGTGCGCTCATCGATGGCGACCACGTCGAACTGCGCGCCGTCGCTGCCCCACACCACCGGGCCGATGCCGACGACGTCGGAGGGCCCGATCACGGCCGCGCCAGCACCGTCGCCGAGGATGATGCAGGTGCTGCGGTCGTTGAAGTCCAGCCAGCCGGAGAAGCGTTCGGAGGCGACCACCAGCACATTGCGGGCCTGGCCGGTCTGTACCGCTGCTGCTGCGGCATTCACGGCGTAGACGAAGCCGGAGCAGCCGGAGTTGAGGTCAAAGGCACCTGGGGCAGGCATGCCGAGCCGGCTGGCCAACTGCGGCGCTGCCGCCGGCACGGATGTCGGCATGGTGCAGGACGCGACGAGCACGAGGTCGACATCGCCGGTGGCCACCCCGCTCGCGGCGAGTGCCTTGCTGGCTGCGGCTTCCGCCATGTCGACCACTGTCTCGTCGGGGTCGGCGTAGCGCCGTTCTGCGATGCCGACGCGCGACTTGATCCAACCGTCGTCGCTATCGACGCCACGCGCGATGAGGTCGGCGTTGGTGACGACGTTGGCCGGTCGGTAGTGGCCGACGCCCAGAATGCGGGTGGCGGCCGGGCCGGTGCTGGCGGTGAGCGGCACGCTCAGTACTCCGATCCGCTGTGGATGCGCGCGACGGGCAGCCCGGCGGGAACGATGTCACCGTCGGAGCGCAACCACTCGGCGAGCACCCCGGACTGCGCGGCCACGATCACATGCTCGTCGCGGTTGGTGCGGACGATCCCCAGGCGGGTGCCCGCGGCGACGGCGCTGCCCTCGTCCAGGCCGTCGGTTCGGGTGAACACACCTTTGGCCGGGGTCACGACAACCCGGAAGTCGACTGTGTGCTCGCCCTGGCCGAAGGTCGGCCGGCTGTCGATCATCGTCCGCGCGGTGGCCAGATCGGCGGGCGACTTGATCGCGAGCAGTTCGACGCCGGGCAGTTCGCGCTTGGCGATACCGGTAAGGGTGCCGCCGGGCGCCAGCTCGAGCACTGCGGACACGCCGAGGTCGGCGCAGGTGCGCAGGCAGAGGTCCCACCGCACCGGCAGCGTGACCTGGGCGACCAGGCGCCTACGCAGGTCGTCCGCGGTGCTCACGGCGGTGCCGTCGGCGTTCGAC
>JBHEMN010000124.1:0-8455 GCA_046262575.1 Jatrophihabitantaceae bacterium | reverse complement strand
CTGATCGGGGAACCCTGCTCGAACGCGCCGACGTCGTAGTTGATCGGTTCGGCGCGTCCACATTCCTCGGGTGCGGGTTCGGCGGGCAGCGCAGGCTTCACGAGTATCGACGGTACCTGCAGTTGAACAACTGTGGACGGTGGCTACGGCTGCGTGACGCATCAGCCGGTGCTCATCCGGGTGACCGTCAGGCCGAGACGGCCATCGGGCCGAGAAGAGCCTTGAGATCACCCATGAGAGCGGTCGACGGAGTGACCCGGTAACCGTCACCGAGCCGGAGCAGGTGCTCACGCTCGCCGTTGACTAGGCGCAAGTGGACCTCGGTGGTCCCCGGATGGGTGGCCAGGACGTCACGCAGTCTGTCGACCATCGGCGGCGTGCAGCGCGCGGGCGCCATCGTGACGACGACCGGCCCGCGCGCCACTGCGCTGGTGTCCAGCAGGGTCAGATCGCTACCGATCAGCTTGACGGTGTCCTCGCGCGCGTCGGTACGTCCTTTGATCGCGACGATGGCGTCCTCGGCGATGCTCAGAGCCACCTGCGCGTAGCTGGTGGGGAAGAACATGACCTCGATCGATCCCTCGAGATCCTCCAACACGACTGATGCCCACGGCGCCCCAGCCTTCGTGACCCGGCGCTTCACCGACGAAACAATTCCCGTCAGCGTGACCGATTGCGGCTCGTCACACGACTCTGCGTGCGCCGTCGCGATCGACATGTCTGCGCAGGCGCCCAGGATGTGTTCGAGGCCGAACAACGGGTGGTCGGAGACGTAGAGGCCGAGCATCTCGCGTTCGAACTGAAGCAAGACCTTCTTGTCCCACTCTCCCGGCGGCACGCGCACCGCGAACACGTCGTCGGCCGGCCCCGCGTCGCCCAGGGTGCCGAACAGGTCGAACTGCCCGACGGCCTCGGCCCGCTTGGTGTCGAGCACCGCGTCGACGGCGGGCTCGAAGACGTTCATCAGCCCTCGGCGCGAGTGGCCGAGCGAGTCGAAGGCGCCACCATTGATCAGCGCCTCGATGGTGCGCTTGTTGCAGACCACTGCGTCGACCTTGCGGAGGAAGTCACCGAAGTCGGAGAACTCCCCCATGCTCTGCCGGGTGGCCACGACGGAGGCCACGACATTGCTGCCGACGTTGCGGATCGCGGTGAGGCCGAAGCGGATGTCGGTGCCGGTCGGGGTGAACTGGGCATCGGAGGAATTGACGCACGGTGGCAGCACCTTGATGCCCATGCGGCGGCACTCCGCCAAGTAGATCGCCGACTTGTCCTTGTCATCGCGTACCGAGGTGAGCAGCGCTGCCATGTACTCGCCCGGGTAGTTGGCCTTGAGGTAGGCCGTCCAGTAGGACACGACGGCGTATCCGGCTCCGTGGCTCTTGTTGAAGCCGTAGTCGCAGAACGGCAGAAGGGTCTCCCACAGCGCCTTGACGGCGGGCGCTGAGTAGCCGCGCTCGACCATGCCCGCCGAGAACGCGGCGTATTGCTCCTCCAACTCTTTCTTCTTCTTCTTGCCCATCGCCCGCCGGAGCAGGTCGGCGCTGGCCAGCGAATAGCCCGCGACCCGTTGCGCGATCGCCATGACCTGCTCCTGGTAGACGACCAGGCCGTAAGTCTCACCGAGGATGTCGCGCAGCGGCTCGTCGAGCTCGGGGTGGATCGGCACGACCGGCTTGCGGTTGTTCTTCCGGTCGGCGTAGTCGTTGTGGGCGTTCGCACCCATCGGTCCCGGCCGGTAGAGCGCTATGACTGCGGTGATGTGGTCGAAGAGCTCGGGACGCATCGCGCGCAGCAGGGCCCGCAGCGGGCCGCCGTCGAGCTGGAAGACGCCGAGCGTGTCTCCGCGGGCCAGCAGATCGTAGGTGGCGTGGTCATCGAAGGGCAGGTCCTCGATGAGGATCGTCTCGCCGCGGTTGGCCTTGATGTTCGCGAGCGCGTCGTCGACGACGGTGAGATTTCGCAGACCGAGAAAGTCCATCTTCAGCAGGCCGAGCGCCTCGCAGGTCGGGTAGTCGAACTGCGTGATGATCGCGCCGTCCTGTTCGCGCTTCATGATGGGAATCGTGTCGACCAGCGGCTCGCTGGACATGATCACCGCGCAGGCGTGCACGCCCCACTGGCGTTTGAGGCCCTCGAGTCCCTGTGCGGTCTCCACGACACGCTTGACCTCGGGGTCGTTCTCGCACAAGGCGCGGAACTCGCCGCCCTCGCCGTAGCGCGGATCGGTCTTGTCGAAGACCTTGCTGAGCGGGACGTCCTTGCCCATCACCGAGGGCGGCATCGCTTTAGTGATCTTCTCGCCCATCGCGAACGGGTAACCGAGCACCCGGGAGGCGTCCTTGACAGCCTGCTTGGCCTTGATCGTGCCGTAGGTGACGACCTGCGCCACCCGGTCGTCGCCGTACTTGGCGGTCACGTATGCCATCACCTCACCGCGCCGACGTTCGTCGAAGTCGATGTCGATGTCGGGCATGGAGACGCGCGCCGGATTGAGGAACCGCTCGAAGAGCAGGCCGTGCTCAAGCGGGTCGAGGCCAGTGATTCGCATCGCGTACGCGACGAGGGAGCCCGCCGCGGAACCGCGCCCGGGGCCCACCCTGATGCCATGCTTGCGGGCCCAACCGATGAGGTCGGCTACGACCAGGAAATAGCTGGGGAAACCCATCTGCAGGATCATCGCGACTTCGTAGTCAGCCCGCTGGCGCACCGCGTCCGAGAGCCCGTTCGGGTAGCGCGTCGCCAGTCCGGTCTCGACCTCCTTGGCGAACCAGGAGTCTTCGTCCTCGCCCCGCGGCACCGGGAACCGCGGCATCAGGTTTGCGCCCTCGGTGAATTCAACGTTGCAGCGCTCGGCTATCAGCAGCGTGTTGTCGCACGCCGCACGCAGATCGTGCTTGTCGGCCCAGAGCGAGCGCATCTCTGCGGGCGACTTGAGGTAGAAGTCGCGGCCGTCGAACTTGAAGCGATTGGGGTCGGCCATCGTCTTGCCCGACTGCACGCACAGCAGCACCTCGTGGGTGTCAGCGTCATCGGCGTGGGTGTAGTGCAGGTCGTTCGTGGCGATGATCGGCAGTTCCAGGTCGCGGCCCAGGCGCAGCAGATCCTCGCGGACCCGGGTCTCGACGGCCAGGCCGTGGTCCATCAGTTCGAGGAAGAAGTTGCCGGCTCCGAAGATGTCCCTGAACTCTGCCGCGCTCGCGCGCGCCTTGTCGTACTGACCGATGCGCAACCAGGTCTGGATCTCCCCTGACGGACAGCCCGTCGTGGCGATGAGCCCGCTCGCATACTGGGAGAGCAGCTCGCGGTCGGCGCGTGGCTTGTAGAAGAAGCCCTCCAGGCTGGAGCGCGACGACAGGCGGAAGAGGTTGTGCATGCCGAGCGTGTTTTCGGCCAGCAGCGTCATGTGGGTGAACGCCCCGCCGCCGGACACGTCGTCCTCGCCGCCACCGGACCAACGCACCCGCGAGCGGTCATAACGCGACGTGTTCGGCGTGAGGTAGGCCTCCATGCCGATGATCGGCTTGATGCCTGTGGCGGCGGCCTTCTTGTAGAAGTCATAGGCCCCGAACACGTTGCCGTGGTCGGTCATCGCCAGCGCCGGCATGCCCATGCGAGCGGTCTCGGCGAACAGTTCGGTGAGCCGGGCGGCGCCGTCGAGCATGGAGTACTCGGTGTGTACGTGCAGGTGCACGAACGAATCGGTGTCGCCAGATGCCACGGTCGCGCCGGCCCCAATCGTGTGTCGCGCCGGATGTCGCTGCGCTGGGTCGATTCTCACACCCCACACCGACCACGCCCGGCGTGTCCCCCGGGCGTGTCTCTCGACCTCAGCCTGAGGGTCTGCCCGGCTGCCGCGGCGCAGGAAGTTGCGGAGCCGCCGTCAGGCGCGGATGGTGACGCTGGCCCCGATATCGGCCCAGTCGTAGAGGAACTTCATCGCGGCCAGTGGCACGTGGATACAGCCGTGCGAGCCCTCGGTGCGGTACCGCTGGCTGCCGTACGGCATTCGCTGCCAGCTCGAATCGTGGAAACCGAACAATGGCGCGTCGAAGGGGATCCAGTAGCTCACCTGGTACTGGGACCCGTCCCGCAGGCTCAGCGTGGTGTGGGTGTCCTTGGCCTGAATCTGGTAGCTGCCGGTGGGCGTGTTGTCGTATGGGGGATCGACGGCGCCGGTGGTCACGGGGGCGCCGTACACGAGATGGGTGCGGGCGCACATCCAGACGTGCTGCGCGGCGATGCTGACGAGGACGAGTTGGGCGTCGGTATTCTCGGCGCAGGCGTTCGGTGTCGGTGTCGGATTCGGCTTCGGCGCCGTTCTCGAAGCCCGCGAGCTGGGATCTGCCGAGCCCGGCGCGGCGTCCCGCTGCGTCAACACCGGCGAGCGCGACGCGGCAGGCCGGATGCTTGTGGGACCCGCAGCTCCACATCCGGCCAGCGTCAGCGAGACGAACAGCGCGAGCACCACGACCCGCTTCACCATCCGCTGCACCCCTCCGCCTACCCGACCCGGCCAGGGTAGCCGCCGTGGAGCCGATTGCCGGGCACGCACGGGCACCCGACCCGGTCCGCCGGCCGGTTTGGGGCGCGCAAGAGCATCGCGCAGGATGGGGGGGTGCCCGTTACCGACGTCACTGCTGTGCTCACCGCCATGCGCGGAAGGCTGTCGCGGGCGCTGATCGCGCTCGATTTCGACGGCACGCTGGCGCAGATCGTCACCGATCCGGCGAAGGCGCGACCGGAGCCGGGTGCGCTGCAAGCACTCGCCGCGCTGGCCCGGGCGGGCGCCCAGATCGCTGTCATCACCGGCCGGGACGCGAACACCGCCATCGCGCTCGGCGGGTTCGACGCGGTCCCGGGACTGCTCGTCGAGGGCTTGTACGGTGCCGAAACCTGGCAGGCGGGCCAGCTCGAAACGCCAACCGAGCCCGCGGTGGTCGGCGAACTGCGCGCGCGGTTGCCCGCAGTAGTCGCAGCCTGCACCGGCGACGCGGGTGTCTGGATCGAGGACAAACGGCTGTCACTTGTTGTCCACACCCGACAGGCGGCGCAGCCGGCCGCCGCGATCGAAGCGGTGCGTGGCCCGGTCAGTTACCTCGCGGCCCAGTTGGGCCTGGAGACCCACGACGGTCGCGATGTGCTCGAGGTCCGGCTGCCGGGCTTCGACAAGGGCGCGGTGCTGCGCAGGCTGATCAACCGGTTCGATCCCACGGCCGTGCTGTTCGCCGGAGACGATCTGGGCGACGTGCCCGCGTTCGCGACCATCCGTGAGGTGCGCGCCAACGGCCGCCGCGCCTGGAGCATCGCGGCCTCGGGCGAGGTTCCCGACGTGCGCGACGCAGCGGACCTGCAGGTCGACGGGCCGGCGGGTCTCGTTGCCCTGCTCACCAGCCTTGCGGAGGACCGAGGTCAGCCGAGCGCATCGAGCTGTGCCTGAAACCATTGGGTCGGCGGCAGCCGGACGGCTGCGGCGCGCATTCGGCTGGCCCGTTCAGCGCGCTCGCCGGCCGACATCTCCAGCGCTGCGTACAGAGCCTCGGCGGTCGCTGACACGTCGAACGGGTTGACCTGAAGGGCGTCGCCCCCCAGCGTCTCGGCGGCACCGGTTTCCCGCGACAGCACTACGGCCGGTTCCCGTTCCGAGACGACGAGCCCTTCCAGGACCACCAGATTCATGCCGTCGCGCACCGAGTTGACGAACAACACGTCGCTGCGCCGAAGCACGGCGAGCGCGGCCGGGTAGTCATCGACGATCTCGAGCAGCATCGGTGTCCAGTCGTCGGTACCGAACTCCTCGTCGATGTCGGCGGCCAGCCGCTCGATGGAAGCGGTGTACTCGCGGTGCGCGGGCAGGTCCTCGCGCGACGGGTTGTTGTACACGGCGTGCACGACGCGCCCGCGCCACTCCGGATGGGCACGCAGCAGTTCACGAAACGCCAGCAAGCCGCGCCACACGTTCTTGGACAGTTCGGTGCGGTCCACCCGGCCGATCACCTGGCGGTCACCGACCTGCTCGCCAAGAACGCGCAGCGAACTCTCGACGTCGCGCCGCCAGGCCAGTTTCTGCATCTCATCCGGGTCGGTGCCCAACGGAAAGGCGGCCACACCGTCGGGCTCGCGGCCCACCACCGCCTGACAGGTGGCGCGGAACAGCGCGGCCCACCGCTCGGTGTGAAAACCGACGACGTCCGCACCCAGCAGGCCGTCGACGATCGCATGGGCTACGTCGTCCGGCAACATCGCGATGTAGTCCGAGGAGACCCACGGCGTGTGCGTGAAATGCCCGATACGCAGGTCCGGGCGCATCGTGCGCAGCATCCGCGGCGCGAGGAACAGGTGGTAGTCCTGAATCATCACCCGCGCGTCCGGTGCTGCTTCCTCAGCGAGCGCCTGCGCGAACGCTTGGTTGTAGCGCACATAGGAGGCCCACTGGCGTCGCCATGAGGCATCGAAGATCGGCGCTCTGGGCAGCTCGTAGAGCATGTGCAGCACGAACCACAGCGTCGAGTTCGCGACACCGTTATAGGCGTTGCGGAACGTCAGGCCGTCGATCGGCAACATCCGCACGTCGAAGTCGCCCTGCAACGCCTCCGACGCGAACGCCACCTCCGACAGCTACCCGCCGCTGGCCTGGCGGGACAGCGCCCGCTCGCGATCGTTCATCGCCGCACACACCCACACGGCGTCCGGCGTCGCACCCAAGGCGTTTTGCATTCCGCTGACCAGGCCGCCGCCGCCGCGCCTGATCTCGTCGTCGCCGTCCTCGACCGCTACCACGGACAGCGGTCCCCGGTTGGAAGCGACCAGGAGGGGGGCTCGTCCGCGCGATGTCATGCCTTCATTAGTACCCGAGTTCGCTCGTGGCCGGCCCGTCAGGATTGGGCCCGGATCCGGTCGAGCGCGTCGCGCAGGTCGGCGGGAAACGGCGAGACCACCCGGACGTGTTCACCTGTCGATGGGTGGGTAAACCCGAGTTCACGGGCGTGCAGCCACTGCCGGGACAGCTGCAACCGCTTGGCCAGCACTGGATCGGCACCGTATGCCAGGTCGCCCACGCATGGGTGCCGCACGGCGGCCATGTGCACCCGGATCTGGTGCGTGCGGCCGGTCTCGAGGTGGACGTCGAGCAGTGACGCGGCCCGGAATGCCTCGGTCGTCTCATAGTGGGTGACACTGGGGCGGCCACCGGACACGACGGCGAACTTGTAGTCGGCCGAGGGGTGCCGGTCGATCGGCGCGTCGATGGTTCCGCGGCTGGGGTCGGGGTGACCCTGAACGAGCGCGGCGTAACGCTTGTCGACCGTGCGGTCCTTGAACGCGCGTTTGAGCAGTGCGTAGGCCCGCTCGCTCTTGGCCACGACCATGACTCCCGTGGTGCCCACGTCCAGACGCTGCACGATGCCCTGCCGCTCCGCGGCGCCCGAGGTGGCAACGCGGTAGCCCATCGCGGCCAGGCCCTGGACCACGGTCGGGCCGGTTCAGCCGGGGCTCGGGTGGGCAGCGACGCCCGCAGGCTTGTCGACCACGACCAGGTCATCGTCGTCGTAGAGCACGGCCAGGCCCGCCGCCGGTTCGCTAGGCCCAGGCGGGGGGGAATCCGGCTCGGGCAGGGTGACTTCGAGCCAGGAGCCGCCGTGCACCCTTGCCGAACGTGGCGGCCTCGCGCCGTCGACGGTCACCCGGCCGGCGTCGACCAGCCCGGCGGCGGTGGTGCGCGACATGCCGAAGAGCCGCGACAGGGCGACATCCAGGCGCAACCCGTCCAGCCCGTCGGGAACCGGCAACACACGTGGGTCACTCACCGGCGAGGGCTGTTCTGCCGGCCCCCCGAGCCGCGCCCGTCGATGTCGATCCCGCGCAGGGCGAGCACGCCAGACAGCACCGCGCCACACACGATCGCGGAATCGGCGAGGTTGAAGATCGGCCAGATGTGCCCGTCGTCGGAGAACAAGCTGATCCAGTCGACGACGTGCCCTCGTCCGACGCCTGGGGTTCGGAAGATCCGGTCGACAAGATTGCCCAGCGCACCACCGAGGATGAGCCCGAGGGCGACCGCCCAGCCGGTCGAGCGCATCCGCCCGGCGGTGCGCAGGATCAGCGCGACGACGGCGAGGGCCACCAGGGTCAACACGACGGTGGCCCCGGTTCCCAGCGAGAAGGCAGCGCCGGAGTTGCGCGTCTCGCGAAGATAGATTGCCCCACCGAGGAGCGCCACGGCGTGGTCGTCACCAAGGTTGGCGGCCACCAGGACCTTGGAGACCAAGTCGAGGCCGAGTGCGAGGGCCGCCACGATAACGAAGAGCCCGAGGCGCCGGGGCGGCGTCGCGGGTGCCGTGGCCCCGGGGGGCGGGGTCGTCCCTGACGAGGTCTCGATGTCGCCGTCGGCGTTGCTCACAGTCTCAGTCTTCCGCATGTGCGTTGCACAGCGAGCAAGAATCGAGCGGCCTTCGTC
>JBHEMN010000123.1:0-20525 GCA_046262575.1 Jatrophihabitantaceae bacterium | reverse complement strand
TCGTGGACCTGACCCTGAACAGCAACTCACAGAAGACCTTCTATTGGGGTCTGATCTCGTGGGCGATCGAATACTCGGGAACAGGGTCGGCTAACGTCACCAATGCGATCGTGGACGTTCCCGACACCGCACCCGACCCCTGGCCTGAACCGCAGACCGTGTACTTGGCTGTGTACGTGTGTCTCGGCGTCAGCCCGTGCAGCGCGAGCGGGAGCCTGCAGCTGGAGGCAAAGGTGATGTTCGAAGCCGGGACACGTGTTGCCACGGTCCTGAGCTGGAGCGAGCAGCGCTGAGTTCACAATGACGACCATCGTCCCCGTCGCAGTGTGGGCCGGCCTGGCTGGCCTGCTGGGACTTGCCATCGGGTCGTTCCTGAACGTCGTGATCTACCGGGTGCCCGCGGGCGAGTCGGTAGTCAGCCCGGCATCACGCTGCCCGTCGTGCCGCAGTGAGATCCACAACCGGCACAACGTCCCGGTCCTCGGCTGGCTGGTCCTGCGCGGCCGTTGTTTCGCCTGTGGCGCCTCGATCAGTGCCCGCTATCCGATCCTCGAGGCAACCACCGCCGTGCTGTTTATGGTCGTCACGTTTAGCTTCGTGGGACGGCACCTGGCGCCGGCGCTGCCGGCCTACCTCTACCTCGCGGCCGCCGGCCTGGCGCTCGCCCTGATCGACCTCGACACCAAGCGGCTGCCCGACAAGATCGTGCTGCCGTCTTACGCCGTTGTCTCGGTCCTGCTGACTATCGCGTCTGTGGCCACGCACGACTGGTGGGCGCTCGCGCGGGCGGGGATCGGCGGCGCGGCGCTGTTCGCGTTCTACCTCGCGCTCGCGCTCGCGTACCCGGCGGGGATGGGATTTGGGGACGTCAAGCTTTCCGGGATCCTTGGCGTCATCTTGGCCTACCTGTCCTGGTCGGCCCTGATCGTCGGCGCGTTCGGCGGGTTCATGCTCGGCGCCGTCGTCGGCGTGGTGGTCATGGCCAGCAAGCGCGGGGGGCGGAAGACGGCCCTGCCGTTCGGACCGTTCATGATCACCGCTGCGTTCATCGCGATCTTCGCGGCCCATCCGATCGCGAACGCCTATCTACAGCTGCTTGGCTGAATCGAGCCCGGCGTTGGTGATCCGCTCCGGCAGGGAGGCTCGCAGCGCCGTCCGCGCAAGAGGGCCCGGCGAGCTACGTCTCGACCGGCCTGTTGACGATCCGGGTCCGCTGCAGGTGCTGTTCGGCCGCGCATCGCGCTCGACCCGTATGCCACGGGCGCGCACGGCATGGGCGGCGCGCGCGCAGCGGCGTCGGCGCTACGGCACCTGGGCCGTTGAACAAGGCCCAACACAGCCCGACTTCAGCGATGCCACGGACGGATCTGGTAGTCGCCGTGCGTGCCCGCCGCCACCGTCCCGTCCTCGCCGTGGACATCGGCCTCGAGCACGAACGACGCCTTGCCCTCCGGTGTCGCGTCGGCGCGCACCCGGTCGATCTCCGCCGACGAGAGGGTGGCCTGCGCCGTTAGCGGGCCGGTGCCCGCCGCGACAAAGTCGATCGTCAGCGACTTCACCACCGGGTAGTGGGTGGTGACGTCGAAGGTCGCGTGTGCAGCGCGCCGCCGAGCACCTCGGCCGCAGCGTCGAGGTTGACGCCGCGGGCCACCAGGCGTCGGGTCTGTTCGATGTGCTCACGGGCGCTCGCCTTGCGGGCTCCCGCGTCGTGCTTTAAATCATTCACGCGGGCGCGGGCTTCGTCAGCCTCGGTCCGCTGCGATTCAGCGGTCATGGCCCCGACCGTACGACGGGTCATCGTCGTTCCGCACGGGAGGAGTGGCCGACGCAAGTCCCGACGGGGCCCCCGCTGACCTAGGCGTCGGCCGTTGGAGTCGCAACGGATCCGGATGTACACCTCTTACAGCCCGAGATAGGTATCGAGTGCCTCCCTGAGGTGCTGGTGGACTGGACGCGACTTCGCACCTAAAGATCGAAAGGAAAATCGCGCAAAGAAATCTGGACACACCTGGTGCATTTCGAGCCCGACAAGATCATCTCGGGCTGGGGGTGACATGGGTGCGTGTCACGGTCCGGGGTGTGCAACTGACGATCATCGGTGACGGCCGGGTTGTGTTTTCTGGCGTAGGCGTTCGTAGGGTGTCTGCCCGCCGAGGCCGCCGTGAGGGCGATGGTAGTTGTAGTAGTCCTCCCACTTTTGGAGTTTGTTATTGAAGATCTTGGCGTCATCGATGATCATTCCGTCGAGCAGCGTGTAGAACTCCTCGTTGTCGATGCGGTGCGAGCGCTCCACCTTGCCGTTCAAGCGCGGTGTGCGGGGTTTGATGTAGCGGTGGCCGATGCCGCGGTCCAGGACGTGGTAGTGAAACTGCGTCTGAAACTCGGCGCCGTTGTCGGTCTGGATCTGTTGGACCTGGAACGGCATCCGCTCTAGGACGTAGTCGAGGAACTGGATCGCTGTCTTCTGGTCGCAGCGCGGATAGATGCGGAGCACGCGCAGCCGGGTGCAGTCGTCGATCGCGGTGAACTGGTAGTACTTGGTGCGCCGTCCCGCGCCCGTCTTCGCGGCGTTCTTGAGCGGTCGACGAACTTCACGTCGATCTGCAGCTGGTGGCCTGGGAGTTGCTTCTCATAGCGCTGCCAGCGCTTGTCGAGACGTTTGTAGCGCTGGGAGGCCGGCAACTGGTTGAGTCCGACACGTTTGAGGATGCGCCACACGCCCGACTGGCAGACCTCGACGTCGTGGTAGCGCTTGAGATACATCGAGATCTTCGCCGGCCCGAAGTGGTAGTTCTGTCGCAGATAGAGGATCTTGCCGACGACGTCGACATGGATCGCCTGCGGGCTGTGATGCGGACGCCGGGAACGATCGCGTAAGCCGTCGATGCCCTCATGATCGAAGCGTTTGCGCCACTTGTAGAACAGCTGGCGACTGATGCCGTAGTAGCGACAAGTCATCGCGATGTTGCCGGTGACCTCCTCGGCATGTTGCAGGATCGCCACGCGGTGGCGGACTTCTCGAGGCAGGGTGATCTCGCTCATACGGATCTCCTAGTTCTGGAGACCCGGACTGTCAACGATGTCCGTCAGTTTTAGAATTGTGTCCGAGGGGGGACTTGAACCCCCATGCCCCGTAAAGGGCACTAGCACCTCAAGCTAGCGCGTCTGCCATTCCGCCACCCGGACGAGTGCCCAGCGAGTCTAGCCGACGCAGGACGGCCACTCTCCTCGAGCGCCGACGTGCCCACCGCGGCGAAACGGCCGCCCGCGCGCATTCGATGGCTGGTAGGAACAACGCATGAGCCAGTCGCCCGCACCCGCCACTGCCGAGATCACTGCACAGGACGAGGTCGTCGACCTGTTGGGCGAGCTGATCCGCATCAACACTGCCAACCCCACGCATCCCGAGCGACCGGCGGCTGAGTGGGTCGCCGCCAAGCTCGATGAGGTCGGTATCCCGTCACAGATCATCGAGGCTGCACCCGGACGGGCGTCAACGATCGCCCGCATCGAGGGCGGCGACCCCGACCGGGCGCCGCTCTTGATCCATGGGCACCTGGACGTGGTGCCGGCGCAGTCGGACGAATGGTCGGTCGACCCCTTCGGTGGTGAGATTCGCGACGGTTACCTGTGGGGGCGCGGCGCGATCGACATGAAGAACATGGACGCGATGACTATCGCGCTGGTGCGCGAATGGGCGCGTACCGGGCGCAAGCCGCCGCGCGACCTAGTACTGGCTTTCGTCTCGGACGAGGAGGCGGGCGGGCGTCAAGGCGCGCACTACCTCGTCGACAATCACCCTGACCTTTTCGCCGACTGCACGGAGGCGATCAGCGAGGTCGGAGGGTTCAGCGTCTCGCTCGACGAGAACACCAGGCTGTACCTGATCCAGACCGCGGAGAAGGGCATCAACTGGCTGCGGTTGCGGGCCACGGGCCGCCCGGGGCACGGCTCGATGATGCACGATGACAATGCCGTGACCCGCCTGGCCGCAGCCGTCTCGCGGGTCGGAACCCACCCGTTCCCGATCGTGATCACCGATGCGGTGCGCGCGATGATCGAGGCGATTGCCTCAGCCACCGGGATGGACCTCGATCCGGAGGACCCCGACGAGTGGCTGCCGAAGCTGGGCGGCATGGCCCGGATGATCGGCGCCGTCATCCGCAATACCGCTAACCCGACCATGCTCGGGGCCGGCTACAAAGCCAACGTCATCCCGTCCTCGGCTGAGGCGACCATCGACGCACGGTTCCTCCCCGGGCAGGAGGACGCGCTACTCGCGCAGATCGACCAGTTGATCGGCGAAAATGTCCACCGCGAGTTCATCGTCCAGGACATCGCAGTGGAGACGTCGTTCGAGGGTGCGCTCGTCGACGCGATGTCCGCCGCGCTGCGTGCGGAGGACTCCGGCGCTCACCCGGTGCCGTACCTGATGAGCGGCGGTACCGACGCGAAGTCTTTCTCGACACTGGGCATGCGCTGCTTCGGCTTCTCGCCGCTACTCCTGCCAGGCGATCTGGACTTCGCCGCCCTCTTCCACGGCATCGACGAACGCGTCCCCATCGACGGGCTGAAGTTCGGCGTCCGGGTCTTGGACCGGCTGCTCTCCAACTGCTGAGCCGTTGACGTCGGCGCATGCGACGCTGAGCGGGTGCTACTAGCAGAGCTCGCTGCTGCCTCGGCCGAGGTCGGCGCCACCTCGGCCCGGCTGGTCAAGGTCGAGCGCCTGGCTACCTTGCTTCGCCGGGCTGGTCCGGAAGAGGTCCCGCTCGTCGTGTCCTGGCTGGCCGGCGAATTACCCCAGCGCCAGATCGGCGTCGGGTGGGCAGCGCTGCGAACGCTTCCGACACCGACCGATGATCCTGCGCTGGCCGTCTTGGAGGTCGACGCGGCCTTCACCGCGATCGGGGCAGTCTCGGGTGCAGGCTCCCAGCAGCGTCGCGCCGCCCTGCTCGCTCAACTGTTCGGCTCCGCCACCGCCGCGGAACAGGTGTTCCTGCGCCGTCTGCTCGGCGGCGACCTGCGGCAGGGAGCGCTGCTCGGCGTGATGACCGACGCGGTCGCGCGCGCGGCCGGGGTACCGCTCGCTCGGGTGCGCCGGGCAGCCATGCTGTGCGGCAACCTGCCGGAGGTGGCTGCCGCCGTGCGGGCCGGGGGCCCCGGGGCACTGGATCAATTCGGCCTGCAGGTGGGCCGTCCGGTCAGTCCGATGCTGGCCCAGAGCGCCAGCAGCATCACCGACGCCCTCGAGCGGCTTGGCGGGTCCGCGCTGCTCGAAGCAAAACTCGACGGAGTCCGGATTCAGCTGCACAAGTCCGGCGACGACGTCAGGATCTACACCCGCACCCTCGACGACGTGACGGACCGGCTCACCGAGATCGTCGCGGCGGTGCGCGCTATGCCGGTGACATCGCTGATCGCCGACGGGGAGGCCATCGCATTACGATCCGACGAACGGCCCCACCCGTTCCAGGTCACGGCCTCCCGGTTCGGGCGCCGCATCGACGTCGATACGGCGCGCGCCGACGTTGCGCTGCACGTCTTCGTCTTCGACGTACTGCATGTCGACGGCACCGACCTGCTCGACCGCCCGGCGAGCGAACGCCTCGCCGCTTTGGACGCGGTGGTCCCAGTCGCGGCGCGCGTGCCACGGCTCGTCACTGCCGATCGCGCGGCCGCGCGGGAGTTTCTGGACGCCACGCTCGCCTGGGGGCATGAAGGCGTGATGGCCAAGTCACTCGCCGCCCCGTACGAGGCGGGACGCCGCGGTGGGGGGTGGCTCAAGGTCAAGCCCGTGCACACCCTCGACCTCGTCGTGCTGGCCGTCGAATGGGGCGCGGGTCGGCGTACGGGCAAGCTCTCCAACATTCATCTCGGCGCCCGCGACCCGGTCGGCGGCGGCTTCGTGATGCTCGGCAAGACTTTCAAGGGAATGACCGACGCGATGCTCGCCTGGCAGACCGAACGGTTCCTCGGCCTGGCCGAGGGCCCCACCGACGCCCGGGTCGTCCACCTGCGGCCCGAGCAGGTCGTCGAAATAGCCTTCGACGGGATTCAGCGGTCATCGCGATACCCGGGCGGGCTCGCGCTGCGCTTCGCCCGCGTGCTGCGCTACCGCGCCGACAAGTCCGCAGCGCAGGCCGACACCATCGACGCCGTGCGCCTGCTCCACGAGCCCGGCTAGACCGCGGGCGGCCGCGCGCCACCTTGCCGGGACCGGTGAAAGACGGGGCAAAGAGTCAGCGTTTGAAGCTCTCAGACCGGCAGCCGCGGCAGTGGCAGCGCCGCTGCTGGCCATCGCTTGCGCCGCAGCCACACCCGCCGCGTGCCGTCGAGGTAGCGCACCACTCGGGCCATTTCCCACCCGCCGAACTCGGCATGCAACGAAAGCTGCGCCGCCGCGGTCGGCCGGGTGACGTCGGCCGAGATCCGAAGCGGCGCGTATTCCCAATCGGGGTCGGCACCGTCCTCGGTGCGCACCGCGGTCATGCGGCTCATTGAACCCCCATCCGGGTCCGATCTCCAAGCATCGTGCCGCAGTTCAGCCCCGTCCGAACGTCATCCGGAAGTCGCGCACGGCGAACGACAGCAGCGGGCGATGCCCGGCCAGGAACGCGAGGGGTCCGCGCGGATCGGCGTCGAAGGTGGCACGGGAAAGGCCGAACCGCGCCCGCACCCGCACCGGCGTGATCTTCGCGGCCCCCCCCAAACCGCTGAACCACGTGGAAGCCGCACGGGACTCGCCCGGGCGCCGACCGCCGCGGGAGCACTGTGCCGACGGCGATCGGTCCGTGGTCGTCGCTCGCGTGAAGGCTCACGATGCCCGGGACGAACGTGGCCAGCTGCTTCGGGATTCCCCAAAGGTCCCGGCCGCCGTCGCGCGAGGCCGGGCTGTCGACCCAGATGTGCGTGATCGTCGGCAGCACCCGCACGCCACGCCGCACCAGCAACGTTGACATCAGTTCGTCGTAGGAGAGCACGCCGCCCACGGCGTAGGTGACCCAGGCTGTGCTGACCACGCCGAAACGGCCGAGCCGGACCGGACGCCAGCCCGGCGGCAGGTCGACCGGCACGGCGGCAAGCCGGATGAGGAAGACAGACGCGTGCAGCTGGCCGCGCAGCCGCCACGGTTCGGGCGGGTACGCCGCGGTGATCGCGATGATCGCGGTCATGGCGGTGCTGTTCGGGGTGGTCTCACCTGGTGCGTGGCATCCTGGGATGCCGGCGGTGACCACCCGGTCATAGTGCCGGAGCGACCAGAGGTGATCAATGCCCGCACGCGTGTGCGTCATCGGGGCCGGGTCGTCCGGGATTGCCGCGTGCCAGGTCTTGCAGGATCGCGGGATCGACTTCGACTGCTACGAGGCCGGGTCCGAGGTAGGCGGCAACTGGCGTTACCTGAACGACAACGGCATGTCCTCGTCCTACAAGTCGCTGCACATCAACACCTCCCGCCAGATCATGGAGTACGCCTGCTTTCCCATGAGTGCGGAATATCCGACGTACCCCAACCACGTGCAGATCGCGCACTACTTCGACACGTTCGTCGACCACTTCGCCTTGCGTGAGCGAATCCAGTTCCGCACCGAGGTCACGCAGGTCGGCCCAACTGCCGGGGGCTGGGATGTGACGGTCCGCCCCCGCGGAGCGGCCGAGTCCGCGACTCACCACTACCAAGCTGTGCTCGTCGCGAATGGGCACCACTGGGACGCCCGGCTGCCCGAACCTGCCTTTCCAGGCAGTAGCAGTTTCGCCGGCATACAGACCCACTCACACCACTACAAGACCTTCGAAGGCTATGCGGGAAAACGGGTGCTGGTGCTGGGCATCGGCAACTCGGCCTGCGACATAGCGGTCGAAACGTCGACGGTCTCCGAGCGGACGTTCTTGGCGATGCGCCGCGGCGCGCACGTGCTGCCGAAATACATCTTCGGCATCCCCACCGACCACCTGACGACCTCGCCGTTGGCGCGCATTCCGTTCTTCTGGATGCGTCGGCTCAGCTTCGAGGCACTCCTGCGTCTTTCGCGCGGCAAGATCACCAGGTATGGGCTGCCTGAACCGGACCACCGCCTGCTGTCGGCGCATCCCACGATCTCTGACGATCTGCTCACCCGACTCGGCCACGGAGACATCACGGTCAAGCCCAACATCGAGAGGCTCGACGGGACCAAGGTGCATTTTGTCGACGGCAGTGCCGAACTGGTCGACGTGATCATCTACTGCACCGGATACAAGATCACGTTCCCGTTTCTCGACGAGCGCCTGCTGGCCGCCCACAACAACGAGATCTCGCTCTACCACCGTGTCGTCGACCCGCTGCACCGGGGTCTGTACTTCATCGGACTGGTGCAGCCCCTCGGCGCCATCATGCCCCTGGCCGAGGCGCAGTCCGCCTGGGTGGCCGACCTGCTCGACGGTAGGGCGACCCTGCCTTCCGACGGCGACATGCGCCGGGAGATCGCCAAATACCACCGAGAGGTCCAGAAGCGCTATGTCACCTCCAAGCGCCACACCATCCAAGTTGATTTCCTCGAGTACTTCGCCGAGCTCAAACGAGAGCGCGCCGCAGCCAGGACCCGCCGCGGCCAATCCCGAGCATTGACTGAACGCAGCACGTCGCGCACTACCGCTCGATGACGTAGTCGGCGAGCAACGCCGGCAGCCTGGTGCGGCGCGGCAGCGTACCGATCTGGCGTACCGCGCGAGCGAGCGCCGGGCCCGCGGCGTGCACGACTGACAGGTGCCGCTGCGCCCGCGTCAAGGCCGTGTAGACGAGCGGTCGCGACAGCATGCCGGCTGCCTCCGGAGGCACTACCACTACCACTGCCGGGAACTCTGATCCCTGCGCGCGGTGCACCGTGATGGCCCACCCGTGCACGAGGTCGGCCAAGGCCTTTCCGGTGACCTGGGCCGGCCCCGACGCGAAGTCGACGGTCACCGGCCCGTCGCGCTCCACCTCCATCACGACACCAACCTCGCCGTTCGCATATCCGAACGGTGTTGCCTCGAGATGGTTCGCGGTCGCGACCACGCGGTCGCCAACGTCGAACCGGCGCTGTCCGGTCCCTGGGTTCAGTTTGGCCTTGAGGGCTGCGTTGAGCGCGAGCGTCCCTGCAGCGCCACGATGCACCGGCGTCACGACCTGCACCTGGTCGGCCGGGATGCCGAGCACGCGCGGTATGGAGTCCGTGACCAGCTGCGCCACCCGGTGCGCGGCTTCGGCCGAGCCACGCGCGGCTACGACGACGACCTCGCGGGTGGGGTCGTTCACCGGCGGCAGGTCACCGCCGCGCACCGCCGTTGCCAACCGCGCGATCGCACCGCCCACCGCCTGGCGGTACAGCGTGTTCAGCTCGGTGACCGGGACCGTGCCGGAGTCGATGAGGTCGCCAAGCACTCGGCCCGCGCCGATCGACGGTAGCTGGGCGGCATCGCCGACGAGGACGAGATGAGTTCCGTCGGCACACGCGCACAGCAGTGCGTCGGCAAGCTCGACGTCGAGCATCGAGGCCTCGTCGACGACGACGACGTCCTCGTCGAGAGGCCACTGCGCACCGCGGGCGAAGCCGCCGTCGAAGGTGACGTCCTCGCCGGACTGGCGCGCCTGCGCGCCCAGCAGGCGGTGGATCGTGGACGCGGGGGCATCGCACAGCTCCTCCAGCCGCTTGGCCGCGCGACCGGTGGGCGCGGCGAGGGCCACCGTGCGACCCGCATGCTCGGCCAGCGACACGATAGCGGCGACGGTGCGGCTCTTGCCGGTTCCGGGGCCGCCGGTGAGCACGCTCACCCCATTGCGCAGCGCCGCCGACACTGCGGCGCGTTGGGCGTCGTCCAGGGGACCGGCAGCGCTGCGTTTCGGGTCTGCCTTGATCGGTTCGGCGGTCGCCACGAGGCGCGCCAGACCGTGCCCGATCCCGTCCTCGGCCTCGGCCAAACGCGCGAGCCCGAGCAGGTCGCCGTCGTCGACCTCAACCACAGCAGCCGAGTCCACAGCCGCCGCCACCGCGGCCCGGGCATCGCCGACCCCGAATGCGGCGAGCTCCTGCAAGACGTCCCCGCGCGGTGCGACGGTGTGCCCGTCACGGGCGACGCGGGTCAGGACGTGCCCGACGAGGGCACGACCCCGCCGCGGATCGTCACGGCGGATACCGGGGATGGCCAGCCGCGCGACCCGGTCGGCGTCACCCGGGCTCACCCCGTAGACCTCCAGCAGCAGCCACGGATCGTCGCGCAACAGCCTCGGCGCGGACGGGCCCAGCGCGTCGACCACCCGGCGCGCGACTCGGGCATCGACATCGGCCGGGACGAGCAGTTGCGTCACCTCATAGGCCGGGCCAGCCGCCAGGAACGAGGACAGCAGCCGGCCGGCGCGGATCGGGCCGACCTTGGGCAGCGCGGCCAGGTTGCTCGCGGTGACGTCCGCCAGGCTCTCGATGCCCGCAGCCGGCAGCGCGCCGGCAAGGGTGCGGCCCAGCCCCGGCCACAACCCCGCGGCACAGAAGGCAGCGAAAACGGGGTCCGAGCTCATTGCTCGCTCCGCAAGCGTCGCTCGGCTCTCATTGCTCGCTCCGCAAGCGTCGCTCGGCTCTCATTGCTCGCTCCGCAAGCGTCGCTCGGCTCTCATTGCTCGCTCCGCAAGCGTCGCTCGGCTCTCAGCTGACGTCCTCGGGGTAGGCGAGCACGGGAGCGGAGACGTCATCCAGGGCGAGCCGGATCTCCTCGGGCAGATCAAGCGTCTCGCAGGCCAGCCCCGCAGTCAGCTGCCCAAGCGTGCGGGCGCCCAGGATCGGGGCTGTCACACCGGGCCGGTCGCGCAGCCAGGCCAGCGCAACGGCTACCGGCGAGGTAGCCAGACCCTCTGCGGCGGTCGCGACGGCCTCCACGATGCCGACCGGCCCGGCCAGCTGTACCGACGCGAGGTTGCGCTCCCCGAGCGCGGCCCTCGAGTCGTTGGGGACGCCGCCGCGGTACTTGCCGGTGAGCACGCCGCCGCCCAGGGGGGAGTACGGCAGCACTCCCACGCCGAGCGCCTGACACGCCGGGACGACCTCACGCTCGACGCCGCGGTCGAGCAGGGAGTAGCGGACCTGGTTCGCCACGATGGGTGCCCGGCCCGGCACCGCACGCTGCCAAGTCGCCGCGCGCCCGACTCGCCAGCCGCAGTAGTTGCTCACCCCGACATAGCGCACCTTGCCCCCCGCGACGGCGGCGTCCAGCGCGGACAGGGTTTCGTCGAAGGGCACGGTGTCGTCGACGTAATGCACGTACCAGAGGTCGAGGTAATCAGTGCCGAGCGCCCGCAGCGATTCGTCCAGCCGGCGCAGCAGGGCGCCCCTCGAGGCATCGACGACCCGATCGTCCGGGGTGAACGTGATGCCCGCCTTGGTGGCAATGACCAGTTCCGAACGCGGCACGACATCGGCGAGCAGGGCTCCCAAGATTTGTTCGGCCGCCCCGCAGCCGTACGACACTGCCGTGTCGACGAGCGTGCCGCCGGCATCGCGGAACGCCACTAGCAGAGCCGCTGCTTCGTCGGCGTCGGTCTCCTGGCCCCAGGTCATTGTCCCCAGCCCGAGGTGGGAAACTTTCAGACCGCTGCGACCCACAGTGCGCTGCTCCACGCCGCGAAACTACCGGCTCGCCGACGCGGCAGCCCGGTGGGTGCTCGCTATGGTGACTCGGTGCAGCTCGGACTGAATCTCGGCTACTGGGGCATGGGCAACGATGCCGACAATCTGGTGTTGGCTCGCGAGGCCGACCAGCTCGGCTTTTCAGTGGTCTGGGCGGCCGAGGCGTACGGGTCCGACGCCGTCACAGTACTGAGTTGGGTGGCAGCGCAAACCAGCCACATCGACGTCGGCAGCGCCATCCTGCAGATCCCGGCCCGCACACCCGCCATGACCGCGATGACGGCCGCGACGCTCGACACGCTGTCCGGGGGGAGGTTCCGACTGGGCCTCGGCGTGTCTGGGCCGCAGGTGTCCGAAGGCTGGCACGGCGTGCGTTTCGCCAAACCGCTGGCCCGGACCCGCGAGTACGTCGACATCGTCAGAATGGCGCTGTCGCGGCAGCGGGTGCGTTACGAGGGTGAGACCTACCGGCTGCCGCTCCCCGACGGCCCGGGCAAGGCCCTGCATCTCATGGTTCACCCGGTTCGCGAGCGCCTGCCGATCTACCTCGCCTCGGTCGGCCCGAAGAACCTCGAGCTCGCCGGCGAGATCGCCGACGGCTGGCTGGCCATCTTCTTCACCCCGAGGTTCGCCGCGCAACAGTTCGAGCGCCTGCGCGCAGGACTGGCGAAGGCCGACAAGACGTTGGACGGCTTCGACGTGGTCGCGTCGGTGCCGATGGTCGTGGGCAAGGACCCGGTCGAATGCGCTATGCCGATCCGGCCCTACCACGCGCTCTACGTCGGCGGGATGGGCAGCCGTGAGCAGAACTTCTACAACGAGCTCGCCGTGCGGATGGGTTACGCCGACGCGGCAGCGGAGGTGCAGAAGCGCTATCTGGCACGCGACTACAACGGTGCGGCGGCAGCCGTCCCGGCCGAGTTCGTAGACGCCACCTCACTGCTAGGTCCCGTCGGGCGGATCGCCGAGCGGATAGCGCAGTTCGCGGACGCGGGCGTCACCACGTTGTCGATCATGCCGCACGGCGACACGATGGCCGAGCGGGTTGCCACCCTGCGCACGGCCGTTGATGCCCTCGATCGATCCGGAGCTGCCGCGTGACCCTCCTCCAGGCAGTGGTTCTGGGCATCGTGCAGGGACTCACCGAGTTCTTGCCGATCTCCTCCACCGCGCACCTGCGAATCGTGCCGGCGCTGTTCGGCTGGCATTTCAGCTTCGACCCGAAACACCCCCACGACCCAGGGGCCCCGTTCACCGCAGTCATCCAGCTGGGCACGACCCTGGCCATCGTCATCTACTTCTGGCGTGAACTGCTGCACGTCACGGTGGCCTGGGTGCGGGGCCTGTACGACAAGTCGGTGCGTTCCTCGCTCGAGTACCGCCTCGGCTGGTACCTGATCCTGGCCACCGTGCCGGTCGGGGTCTTCGGACTCCTCTTCAGCAAACAGATCGAGACGGGGGCACGCAACCTGTGGCTGATCGCGTCAGCGCTCATCGCGCTGGCCGTAATCCTCGGCGCTGCGGAGAAGCTTGGCGCGCGCGAGCGGGACGAGGAGCAGCTCAACGTCAAGGATGCGATCGTAGTGGGCACGGCACAGGCCCTCGCCCTGATCCCCGGCTCGTCCCGGTCGGGCACGACGATCACGGCCGGCCTGTTCCGCGGCCTGACGCGTGAAGCGGCCGCCCGGTTATCCTTCCTGTTGTCGATCCCGGCCGTGGTGCTGTCCGGCGTGTACGAGGCGGTCAAGCACCTCCACGACAAGCACGGTCCCGGCGGCGGCCTGACCGGTGTCGCTCTGGTCTTCGCCTTCATCGTGGGACTGGCCTCGATCGCGTGGCTCATGCGCTGGCTGACCCACCACAGCACCTTCGTGTTCGTGTACTACCGCATCGGACTCGGCGTGCTGCTGCTCGTGCTACTGAGCACCGGCGTGCTGAGCGCCACAAAATAGATGTCGACGCTCCTGCTGCTGCGGCACGGCCTGACGGCGATGACTGGCCCGGTGCTCGCGGGGCGCACGCCCGGTTTGCACCTCGACGAGCGGGGCCAGGCGCAGGCCGCAGCGGTGGCAGCCCGGATCGCCGCGCTCTCGCTCGCCGCCGTTGTCACGAGCCCGCTCGAGCGTTGCACTGACACCGCCGCGCTGGTACTGGAGGCGCAACGTAGCGCAGGACGCGATCCGGCATGGGAGAGCGACGAGCGTCTCGTCGAGTGCGGCTACGGGGATTGGACCGGGCGGGCAATCAAGGACTTGACGAAGGACCCCATCTGGAAGATCGTGCAGACCCAGCCGTCCGCGGCCCGCTTCCCCGCCGGAGAGGCGCTCACGGAGATGTCAGCGCGGGCCGTGGCCGCAGTCCGGGACTGGGACGCGCGGCTGGGCCCCGACGCGATCTGGGTGGCTTGTAGCCACGGCGACGTCATCAAGGCGATCCTCGCCGACGCCCTCGGCCTGCACCTCGACCAGTTCCAGCGCATCGTCGTTGATCCTTGCTCGGTATCAGTGGTGCGCTACACCGACACCCGCCCGTACGTGCTGAGGGCAAACGATGTCGGCGCAGACTTCACCGCGTTCGCGACGCCGGCCAGGAGGCGCAGGCGGCGCAGGTCATCCGAGGCCACTGTCGGCGGCGGCGCCGGCAGCGGTCAGCTCTGACGTGGCGGGCGGAAGCTAGGCTCGAAGGCACCATGTCACGCCAAGTCCATTTCTTCGAGCGCCCCCGCCGCTTCGTGGCCGGGACCGTCGGCACGCCCGGCGAGCGGACGTTCTACCTCCAGGCCGCCGACGCCCAGCGGGTCGTGTCGGTGTCCCTCGAGAAGCAGCAGGTCGCTGTGCTCGCCGACCGGCTCGAACAGCTGCTCGATGACGTCGTAACGCGTACCGGTACCGCACTACCGGCGGCTGAGTCCGACTCCGAGGCACTCGAGCAGCCGATCGACGAGGAGTTCCGGGTGGGAGCGATGGGTCTGGCGTGGGACGGCGACACGGGGCTGATCGTGATCGAGGCCCAGGCGCCGGTGGAGGACGCCGAAACCGCACAGGAGACCCTGCTCGAGGATGTGGCGGAGGGGCCCGACGCACTGCGCGTGCTGATCGAGCCGCGCCGCGCCCGTGCGTTCGTGGCCCGGGCGCGCAGGGTGATCTCCGCCGGTCGCCCGCCGTGCCCACTGTGCGGGCAGCCGCTGGAATCCACTGGCCACGTCTGTCCGCGGCAGAACGGCTACCACCGCAGCGACCCGCTGGGTACATGATTCCCGCCGGCCTGACGCCCCCCGTCGAACTCGATGTCGACGACGCGATCACTGTGCTGCTGCGCGGGGAACTCTGCGTCGAAGGTCGCCTCGTCGATGCGTCGAACGCGACCCTGTACTGCGCGGTGAGCTGCGACGGAGTTACCGCTGCCTGCGTGTACAAGCCGGTCGCCGGCGAGCGCCCACTGTGGGATTTCCCCGACGGCACGCTGGCCGAACGCGAAGTCGCCGCGTACGAGGTGTCCGCGGCGACGGGCTGGTCAGTCGTGCCGCCGACCGTCTATCGAGACGGCCCCCTCGGGCCGGGGATGGTCCAGATCTGGATCGCCCAGGACGAGACGGCTGACGTCGTGGGCCTGATTCGACGTCGCGACAGCGCTCAAGTGCGACGCATCGCGGTGCTCGATGCGGTCCTCAACAACGCCGACCGCAAGGGCGGTCACCTGCTGCCGACCGTCGGGGGCCATGTGTACGGCGTCGATCATGGGGTGACATTTCACGTCCAGGACAAACTGCGCACGGTGCTGTGGCAGTGGGCTGGCAACCGGCTGCCGGCCGAGATCGTCGCCGACCTCGAAGCGTTGCGCAGGCAGCTCGACGTCGCGCTGGGGGAGCGGCTGCACGAGTTGCTCACCACGCGCGAGGTGCGGCGCACGGTGCGACGGGTAGACGGCCTGCTGGCCACCGGCCGCCACCCCGAACCGAATGACGACTGGCCGCCGGTGCCCTGGCCGCCGATGTAGGAGTGCGCCCGGGGGACGAGGGCTCGGCCCAGCGCCCTACTCGGTTGCGACCAAGTCCTCCAGGCGCTGCAGCGTCGCGGCGATGCCCTTGCGGTTGCGACCGGGAAAGCCGGACAGCCTCAGGAGCAACCGATTCTTCGCCGGCCGGGCGTCCCATTGTTCGGTGACCAAGGTGCCGTCCGCGACGGCCTCGAAGGTATAGCGCCACACGTGGCCGTTGAAGTGCCGCCAGGCGATCCGCTTTCCTTCCTCGAATTCGGTGACCGTGTTGGTGATCGTGTAGGGCGCGCCCAACTTCATGTCCATGCCGAACTTGGCGCCGTTGCTCAGTCGCTCCGGAACCTTGCCCTGAGTCGCCTTGAGGGTCCCCGAACCGTCCATGAGCACATGCATCGCCGGGTCGGCGACGATGTCGAACAGCTGCTGCGGTTCGGCAGCGATGACCCTGCTTCCGGTTACGAGGTAGGCGCTCATGCCACCGAGTCTGCCCGATACCGTGGCAGCCATGCGGTCCTGGCCAAGGTGCGACGTCCCGCCGCTACCTGGCAGAGGCGCCGCTCTGGCGCTGTTCGACACGGCACAGGGTGCGGTGCGCTACACCGCCCCCGGCCCGACTGCGGGCCTGTACGTCTGCGGGATCACCCCGTACGACGCGACGCACCTCGGCCACGCGGCCACCTACCTCGCCTTCGACCTGGTGCAGCGGGTGTGGCGCGACGGCGGCCATGACGTGCACTACGTCCAGAACGTCACCGATATCGACGACCCGCTGCTCGAGCGGGCGGCCCATACGGGCGAGAACTGGATGAGCCTGGCCGAGCGGGAGATCGAGCTGTTCCGCCGGGACATGACCGCCCTGCGGGTGTTGCCGCCCGAGGACTACGTCGGCGCTGTCGAGTCCGTGCCCGAACTGGCCGAAGCGATCACCGCGCTGCTGGCCAGTGGCGCGGCGTACTCCGTCGGCGAGGACGTCTATTTCGACGTCTCGAGTTCGGGGCATTTCGGCTACGAGTCCCACTACGACCGGGACATCATGCTGGCCCTGTTTGCCGAACGGGGCGGCGACCCGACGCACGCCGGCAAGCGGGACGCCCTGGATTCACTGCTGTGGCGCGCCCATCGCCCCGGCGAGCCGTTCTGGGACACCGCCCTGGGCAAGGGGCGTCCCGGCTGGCACATCGAGTGCTCGGTCATCGCCCTCAACCGGCTCGGCATGGGTTTCGACGTGCAGGGTGGCGGATCGGACCTGATCTTTCCGCACCATGAGCATTCCGCGGCCCACGCCGAGTCGCTCACCGGGACCACCCCGTTCGCGAAGCACTACGTGCACGCGGGCATGATCGGACTCGACGGCGAGAAGATGAGCAAGTCGCGCGGCAACTTGGTGCTGGTGTCCAAGCTGCGGGTCGGCGGCGTCGACCCCATGGCGCTGCGGCTCGCCCTGCTCGATGGGCATTACCGAGCTGACCGCGAATGGACAGGTGGCCGGCTGCCGAGCGCCGAGGCCAGGTTAGGGCGGTGGCGCTGCGCCGTCGATTTGGCGTCCGGGCCACCGGCCGAGCAGTTGCTTGCCCAGGTCCGGATGGCCCTCGCCGACGACTTGGACACCGGGACCGCGATGGGGGCAATCGACTGTTGGGTCGACCTGGCCAGCGCAGCGGGAGGCGACGACGTCACCGCCCCTGCGTTGGTCCGTCAGCTCGTCGACGCGCTGTTGGGCATCGAACTCTGACTAGCTGCTCTTGATCTTGGCTATCGCGAACCGGGCGACGCTAAGGATGTCAGGCAACTTGCTGGTATCTGTGCCAGTCACGGTTTGGAAGCTGAGGACGACCACCAGCGAACCGAGAGCGAAGGCGACCTGCGCGCCCTGGATATCGGCATTCTTCAACTGCCAGGCAAAGGCGGAATCGACCGCCAGGTCGGAGCTCACGTCGACCGCCGGAGTGATATGGATGGATGCTTTGGATCCGTCGCTGTAGTAGACGGTGCCCGTCGAGCAACTCAACCCTGCTTTGCCCGTCGATAGCGCATGTTTCGCCGTGCTCGCGTCGGCGTACACGAAGATCTGCTCGCCGAGGGCCGCCCGTGGTTTGGCGTGCTGCAGCGTCGTGCCGACGTCGGCCTGCGGTGAAGTCTGCTTCCGAAACGATGGTGAGCCCGCCGCGGCGCACGGCGGCGGCCGGTCTCTTCGCGTGTAGTTTCCGGCAGTGAATCCGCCGGCGAGGTCGCTGGCGGTCAGCAGTGCCCGCTGCGCCCGATCTTGCGGTCCACCTGGAGTGGTCGACCCCGGCCCTGGGGTGCCCGATGAGATCGTCGTGGACGCCGGCAACGGCGCGCTGGGGGCAGGCGCAGACGTCGAGGCGTTGCCGGACGTGCCACTTGAACATGCGCTCAACGACAGGACGAGGACGGTTGCAGCTGCAGACCGCGGAATTCTCATCGCGATTCTCTCCCCCCGGGCAGGGCTGAGGATAGCAAGGTGTGGGTGGCTGGGGATCAGCCGTGGATGCTGGGACCGGCATGGCCGCCACCCCGGTCGCGGCGGCGCAGGTACCGCTCGAATTCCCGCGCGATGGCGTCGCCTGACGCTTCGCCTAGTTCGCTGCGATCGATCTCGTCGTCGCGTTGTTCGAGATTGCGGATGTAGTCGGTGACCTCGTCGTCCTCGGCGGCCATCTCGTCGACGAGCTTCTGCCACTCGACGGACTGCTGCGGAAGCTCAGCGAGCGGCACGGGCAGGTCGAGCACTTCTTCGACACTGTGCAGCAACGCCAGCGTCGCCTTGGGATTGGGCGGCTGTGACACGTAGTGCGGCACCCCGGCCCAGAACGAGATGGCGGGTATGCCGGCCGCCACGCAGGCATCCTGGAGCACTCCGACGATCCCGCTGGGACCCTCGTAGCGCGACTTCTCCAATCCGTAACGGGTGGCGGAGTCCGAGTCATAGGACGTCCCGGTGACCGCGGTGGCCCTGGTGTGCGGGGTATCGGACAACAACGCGCCGAGCGTCACGACGATCCGCACGTCCAGCTCGCGGATGACGGCGAGCAACTCCTCGCAGAAACTGCGCCAGCGCATGTTCGGCTCGATGCCACGAACGATGACCAGGTCGAACTCCGCCCCCGGTGGCCGGCACACCGAGAATCGGGTGGTGGGCCAGCTGATCCGGCGGGTGACACCGTCGACGAGCGACACCGTCGGTCGGTTGACCTGGAAGTCGTAATAGTCGTCCGGGTCGATCTCGGTGAGCGGCTGTGCGTCCCACACCAGTTCTAGGTGCTCCACGGCACCACTCGCCGCATCGCCGGCATCGTTCCAGCCCTCGAACGCGGCCACCAGCACCGGATTGACCAGCTTGGGCCAGCCCGCGCCGTCGAAGACTGTCATGCAACCACCCTACGACCGCGTGCGCGCCGGCGAGCCGGGTACAGCGCGCGGGCGCGCCGGGAGGCCCGCAGTTCGTCTTGGCAGAACGTGGTTAGCTCCGCCGGTAACCTTGGGTCATGGCGCACATCCCCCTGAAGTCGTCTTTGTTGGACGCACTCGCCGAGCGCGTCGTCGTTGCCGATGGGGCGATGGGAACGATGCTTCAGGTGGCCGACCTCAGCCTCGACGACTTCGAGGGACTCGAGGGGTGCAACGAGATCCTCAATGTCAGCCGCCCCGACGTGGTGCGGAGCGTCCACGACGCTTACTACCGGGCTGGCTCGGACGCGGTGGAGACAAACACGTTCGGGTCCAACTGGGCCAACCTCGCCGAGTACGACATCGTCGACCGGATCCGCGAACTGGCTCAGGCCGGCGCCGCGCTAGCCAAAGAGGTGGCCGACGGCTGGTCGACGCCTGACCGGCCGCGCTGGGTCCTCGGCGCGGTGGGACCGGGGACCAAGCTGCCGACGCTTGGCCACGTCCACTATTCGGTGCTGCGCGACGCTTACCAGGAGCAGGTCGCCGGCATGCTCGAGGGTGGCATCGACGCGGTCGTCGTCGAAACCTGCCAGGACCTGCTACAGGCCAAGTCGGCCATCGTCGGCGCCCGCCGCGCGATGGCCGAGGTCGGCCGGCGGGTCCCGCTGATCGCTCAGGTCACGGTCGAGACCACCGGGACCATGTTGCTCGGGTCCGAGATCGGTGCCGCTCTCACGGCCCTGGAACCGCTGGGCATTGACCTGATCGGTCTGAACTGCGCGACCGGGCCCGCCGAGATGAGCGAGCACCTGCGCTACCTGTCCCGCAACGCGCGATGCGCGCTGTCTGTCATGCCGAACGCCGGCCTGCCGCAGCTCGGTCCGAACGGGGCCGTATATCCGCTGACGGCTGAGGAACTTGCGGCGGCGCTTGCCCAGTTCGTGACCGAATTCGGTACCTCGCTGGTCGGTGGGTGTTGCGGCACGACGCCTGAGCACATCGCCGCCGTCGTGGCGGCGGTGCGGGATCTGACTCCGGCGCAGCGCACGGTGACCCCCGAGGCAGCTGTTTCCTCGCTGTACGCATCTGTGCCGTTCCGGCAGGACGCCAGCGTGCTGATGATCGGCGAGCGCACGAATGCGAACGGGTCGAAGGCATTCCGCGAGGCGATGCTCGCTGCCAACTTCGGTGATTGTGTAGAGATCGCGCGTTCCCAGACGCGGGACGGATCGCACGTACTGGACGTGTGCGTCGACTACGTGGGTCGCGACGGCGCGATCGACATGCAGGAGATCGCCGGACGCTTCGCCACCGCGTCCACCCTGCCGATCGTGCTCGACTCGACCGAGCCGCCCGTCATCGAGGCCGGCCTGGAGATGCTCGGTGGCCGGTGCACCATCAACTCCGTCAACTTCGAGGACGGCGAGGGCCCTGAGTCGAGATTCGCCCGGATCGCCTCGCTGGCCTCGGAGTACGGCGCGGCGG
>JBHEMN010000122.1:0-10724 GCA_046262575.1 Jatrophihabitantaceae bacterium | reverse complement strand
CCCCAGGTTCGAGGCTCCCGCCGATGAGCCGCTTGTTGGTGTTTTCCGACCCGGGTGTCGGTCGAACCCCCTCGCATCCGTTGACGCCCGACTCCAGCGTTACCACCGGAGCACTCGCCGGCGCCGCAGATGCGGTCGCGGCACCGGCCACCAGCGGGAGCACGAGCGCCGCAAGCGCGCAGACACCCACCATCGCAACCGAACGAGACCGCAGGCCGCGTCCGCCGCGGATGGCAATCCGATGCGGACCACCCCGGAACGACCCGCTGTCCCCCGGGAGACCGAGATTCTTCGACGTTGGTCGAGCCATCCGCCAGAAACTCAAACCCTGTCGAAACTTACGGCCGCCCTGTACGCGAGGCTGTTGCGGTCCACCACGATCTGCGCCGTGTGGCGCGTTCAAGTCCAGATGTCTCGTCATTTTTCCCCATCCCCGGAAGACACGACGGGCTGAACCCTAAGCCAAACCTGGCAGCCATGCAGCTTGAAGCAGCCATGCAGCTCGACCACCTGCGTCGTGCTCAGCCCATAAGCCGACAAAGACCGACAAACGAAGCTGGTTTGACGGGAGCAGTTGGCACGCAATAGACGCATCTCGCATTTGCCAGGGGAAGCATGGTCGCACGAACGCGCTTCTCACGCGCACCGTGTTGATCAGCGCCGACACTGACATGCAACGATGCCGAGGGGCAGACGGGCCGCGACCTCGCTGTCCGAACTGGACCAGCGAGGTCGCGTCACCACAAAAGCTGTCGGTCGAGACCCCCGAGCCCGGCCGACATACTGGCACGGGGATCGCTTTTGATCCACCCACCTGCCTGAGGTGAGACGAGCTTTCCAAGCAACCATGCGGCTGTCAAGTTGACAGATCGCCCGCGGCGTGGGTTGCGGCCCGGTTGTGCGCAGACAAGCTACGTAGTACACTCAAAAGCCCCAGGCGGTCGTTCCCCCGATCGACCGCTTGGGTTTTTCTCTGTCCGCTCGCGGCGGCCCTGACCGTGTCGATGCAAACCCTGTCCGATGCCCGCCAGGTTGATGCGAAAGACTGACCGCGTGCCCGAGCGCCCTGATGATCTCGAGCTGCGCGCCGACGTGCGCCGGGTCGGCACGCTGCTCGGCGAGTCGCTGGTGCGTCAGCGGGGCCAGAAGGCACTCGACCTCGTCGAGCGGGTGCGGACCCTCACCAAGCGGAGCAAGGAGCGAGACGGTCAGGCAGCCCGCGACGAGGTCCGCGCCCTGCTCGCCGAACTCCCGATCGACACCGCGTCGGTGCTCGTGCGTGCTTTCGCCGACTACTTCCATCTGGCCAACGTCGCCGAACAGGTGCACCGGGTCCGCAGCCTGCGCGATCGCGCCGCCGACGACGGATGGCTCGCCCAGACCGTCGCCGCCGTGGCCGCGGGCGGCGACCCTGCCGGCGAGCACAGCCGCCCGGACGGTTCTGCCGTTCTCACCGATGCGCTGCGTACTCTCGCCGTCCGGCCGGTGTTCACGGCCCACCCCACCGAGGCCAGCCGCCGCTCGGTTCTCACCAAGCTGCGGCGCATCGCCGACATCCTCTCCGTGCCGAGCGCACCCGACTCTGCGGCGCGGGCCCGCCAAGACCGCGACCTGGCCGAGATCATCGACCTGATCTGGCAGACCGACGAACTACGCCAGCAGCGCCCCACGCCGCTCGACGAGGCCCGCAACGTCGTCTACTACCTGCAGGACCTGGCCGACGAGACGGTGCCCAGCATGTCGAGCGATCTCGCCGCCGAATTGGACCGGCAGGGCGCCAGGCTCGGCCTCGACGCGTCGCCGCTGACGTTCGGCACCTGGATCGGTGGCGATCGCGACGGCAACCCGAATGTGACGCCTGAGGTCACCCGCGAGGTGCTGCGCATGCAACATCACGTGGCGGCCCGGGCGATCACCCGCGCTATCGACGCTCTGATCGCCGAGCTGTCGTCCTCCACCACCGTGGTCAGTGCCTCGGCAGAGTTGAGCGCGTCGATCGAGGCCGACCTCGCCGTACTAGATATCGAGCCACGCCTGATAGCGCTCAATGCCACCGAGCCGTACCGGTTGAAGCTCACCTGCCTCAACGCCAAGATCGCGAACACCCGCCGCCGGGTGGACACCGGTGGGACGCATGTGCCCGGCCACGACTACCTCGGCAAGGCCCAGTTGCTAGCAGAACTCGCGCTGCTCGGCGACTCCCTGCGCGCGAACTCAGGAACCCTCATCGCCGACGGGTTGCTCGCTCGGGTCCAGCGCACGGTCGCCGTCTTCGGTTTGCATCTCGCGACGATGGACATCCGCGAGCACGCGGATGCCCACCACTACGTCATCGCGCAGCTCGTCGACCGGCTCGTCGAGGAGACCTGGCGCTATGACGACGTTCCGCGCAAGTACCGCCTGGAACAACTGTCGCGGGAGCTGACCTCGCGGCGCCCGCTGGCCGCCGCACCGCCGCCACTGGACGAGCCTGCGGCCAAGACGTTCGCGGTCTTTGTCGCGATCCGCGAGGCTCTGGACACCTACGGGCCCGAGGTCATCGAGAGCTACATCGTGTCGATGACGCGGGGCGCCGACGACGTTCTCGCCGCGGTTGTGCTGGCTCGCGAGGCGGGTTTGGTAGACATCCACGGCGCTGGGGCCGGCGGGGTCCGCGAGCCGGTCGCTCGCATCGGATTCGTTCCGCTGCTCGAGACAGTCGACGAGTTGCGCCGCAGCGGCGAGGTGATCGACGACCTGCTGGGCGACCCGACATACCGTCAGATCGTGGCGCTGCGGGGCGACGTGCAGGAGGTGATGCTGGGCTACTCCGACTCCAACAAGGAGGCCGGCATCACCACTTCGCAGTGGGAGATCCACAAGTCCCAACGCACGTTGCGCGACGTCGCCGCTCGGCACGGCGTGCGGCTGCGGCTGTTCCATGGGCGCGGCGGGACGGTCGGCCGCGGCGGTGGCCCTACGTACGACTCGATACTCGCCCAACCGTGGGGCGTGCTCGACGGGGAGATCAAGTTCACCGAGCAGGGCGAAGTCATCAGCGACAAGTACGCGCTGCCCGAACTGGCCCGCGAGAACCTCGAACTGACCGTCGCCGCGGTACTGCGCGCCTCGACGCTGCACCGGACACCCAGGCAGTCCGGAGCCCAGCTCGACGGCTGGGATGCGTGCATGGAGCAAGTCAGCGAAGCGGCGTTCGGCTCGTACCGCAAGCTGGTCGACGATCCCGAGCTGGCTGACTACTTTCTCGCGTCCACCCCGGTCGAGCAGCTCGGCTCGCTGAACATAGGCTCACGGCCCGCGCGCCGCCCGTCCTCCGGTGGCGGGATCGACGGACTGCGGGCAATCCCGTGGGTGTTCGGCTGGACCCAGTCACGCCAGATCGTGCCGGGCTGGTTCGGCGTCGGCTCCGGGTTCGAGGCCGCCCGCGCCGCTGGCCTGGGCGACACTCTCGAGGAGATGCACGCGGAGTGGCACTTCTTTCGCACGTTCGTCTCCAATGTCGAGATGACGCTGGCCAAGACGGACCTCGACATTGCGGCCCACTACGTCTCCACGCTCGTACCTGATCCGCTGCACCGCCTGTTCGACGCCGTCCGGGCCGAGCACGACAGGACCGTGGCCGAGGTGCTGCGGATCACTGGCGAGACGGGCTTGCTCGACAACTCACCGCTATTGCAGCGGACGTTCAGCGTGCGCGACGCCTACCTCGACCCCATCTCCTACCTGCAGGTCGAGCTGCTGCGGAGGGTGCGCGATGAGCAATCCGAGGTGCCGAGTGCGCTCCGCCGCGCGCTGCTGCTGACCATCAATGGCGTGGCTGCGGGGTTGCGCAACACCGGGTAGCCTGCCCAGTGCCGGCGGCTTGAGGGGCTGATCCTGCCCTCACGCCATTGTGGCTGAAGGAGCCGATGATGCGAATCGCACCGGATGGCAGCTCTCGCACGATGCGCCTCGCCGTGTTGGTGGCGCTGGTGGTTCTTGCCGGGTGCGCGACAACCGTCAGTGGCGCCGGGACCGGGTCCAAACCTGCGGGCGCCAGCACGTCCCCGGACTTTCCGTCCGGCGTCACCACGAGCTCGGCGCCGAGCACGTCGACGGCGCCGGGGACATCGGTTGAGCCCCTCCCTACGCCTACGTCTGCTCCCACGCCCACCCCGACCGCTGGCCGCGACATCATCGGGGTGAAATACCGGGTGCCGACCGGTTGGGTACGCAACTCCAACTACATCGAGGTGATCCCGCTCGAGAGCAGTTACCTGGCCAAGTACCTGATTCCCGGCTCCGTGACGCCGGGGCTGGACGTCATATCTATCGTGCTGTATCGACTCCCTGCTGCCCATCTCGTTGACACCGCCACCCAGCAGGTCGCCCGCATCATCACGTACAACCGGAAACGCAGTGTCACGGTCAAACGCAATCTCGAGCGCACCCTGGTGGGCGGTCGGCTCGCGTTCGACGAGAGCGTCGTGCAACCGGGCGACGGCTCTGCTAGTGAGTTTCGCTACGCCACGTGGTTCGTCTTCGGCGGGGCGCACGTGGTTCAGATCAGCTGCCAAGTCGCATCCCAGGTGAGCGTGGTAGCAACAGGCTGCCAGCGTCTGCTGGACTCCGTTACCTTCAGCTGAAGCACCGCCCAGGAGTACTGTCCGAAAACCGCCAGCTGATGTCGACGGGTGCGAGCAGACTGGGCACATGATCCTGCCGGACCCGGAGACCTGCTACCGCGCGATGCAGGCGCGTGATCCCCGTTTCGACGGCTGGTTCTTCATCGCCGTCCGCACCACAGGGATCTACTGCCGCCCGTCGTGCCCGGCCCGCAGCCCCAAGCGCTGCAACGTCGAGTTCCACCCCAGTGCGGCCGCGGCCCAGCGCGCCGGCTTTCGGGCGTGCAAACGTTGCCGCCCCGACGCCTCCCCCGGCTCACCGGAGTGGGATGTCCGAGGAGATCTGGCCGGGCGCGCATTGCGACTGATCAGCGACGGCGTGATCGATCGCGACGGGGTGCCCGGACTCGCTCGCCGCCTCGGCTATTCCGAGCGGCAGCTCAACCGCACCCTGTTGGCCGAGGTGGGCGCCGGTCCGATCGCGCTCGCCCGCGCCCAGCGCGCGCAGACGGCCAGGGTGTTGCTCGAGACCACCGAGCTGCCGAGCACCGACGTGGCTTTCGCGGCCGGCTTCGCGAGCGTGCGGCAGTTCAACGAGACGATTCAAGCTGTCTTTGCCTCGACACCCACCGGGCTGCGCGCGAAGCGCGGACGCGTCGCCGGCGTCGAGCCGGGGACGATCGACTTGCGGCTGGCCTACCGGGTCCCGATGGACGTTGGCGCCACCCTCGACTTCCTCGGTGCGCGGGCGATCCCGGGTGTCGAGTCGTATGCCGAAGGCGTCTATACGCGCACGGTGCGCGCGCCCGGCGGCCCCGCCGTCGTGTCCTGCGCGGCGGGCGCAGGCGCCGTCGCGTGTCGGGTGCGGCTCACTGACCAACGTGACCTGGTGGCCGTCGTGGCCCGGGTGCGGCGGCTGCTCGACCTGGACGCAGATCCGACGGCCGTCGACGACGTGCTGTCCAGCGACCCGGCGTTGGCTCCGTTCGTCGCCAAGCGCCCTGGGCTGCGCTCGCCTGGCGCTGTCGACGGCTTCGAGATGGCGGTGCGTGCTGTCGTCGGACAGCAGATCTCGGTGTCCGGAGCCCGCACCCTACTCGGGCGAGTCGCTACATCGCATGGCTCGTTCGCCTTCGATGGCGAGCCGTGGTTGCTGTTCCCCACCGCCGAAGCATTCGCCACTGCCGATCCGGCGACGTTGCCGATGCCGCGGACCAGAGCGGCGACGCTGCACTGCCTGGCGCGCGCGCTCACCGACGGTGCGCTGACACTGAACCCAGGTGCCGACCGCGCGAGCGAACGCGCCGCCCTGCTTACCCTGCCCGGCGTGGGGCCCTGGACTGCCGACCATCTGCGGATGCGCGCGCTCGCCGACCCCGACGTGTTGCTGGCCGGCGACCTCGGGGTCAGCAGGTCAGCGTCCGCGCTCGGCGTCACCCTCGCCGACGGTCGCGGCCACTGGGCGCCGTGGCGCTCCTACGCCACCCACCACCTCTGGGCCGCACTGCACTGACATGGCCGCCGACCAAGGAGAGCTCCACATGCGATACACCTATCTCGACTCACCGCTCGGCGCTCTGCTCGTGCTGCGCGACGACGTCGGCCTGACCGGGCTATACCTGCCGACGGGCCGCCACCCAGTCACGGTGGCGCCGGGGTGGCGTCGCGACGATGCCGCATTCGACGATGCGCGCAGCCAGCTCGAGGCGTACTTCTGCGGGCGTCGGCGCGGATTCGACCTGGCCCTGCACCCGTCCGGCACGCAATTCCAGCAGCGAGTGTGGGCGGCACTGCTCGACATCCCGTACGGCCAGACCGCGAGCTACGGCAAGACCGCGGCGGCGATCGGGGCGCCTAGCGCCTCCCGTGCGGTGGGTTTGGCGAATGGCCGCAACCCCATCTCGATCATCGTTCCGTGCCATCGCGTCATCGGCGCGAACGGCTCACTCACCGGTTACGGCGGCGGCCTGGAGGCCAAGCGGTGGCTGCTCGCGCACGAAGCGGGCCGGGCCAGCCTCTTCGCGAGCTAGGCGCACCCACTCACTCGTTGAACTGGTTCTGCGCGGCGTCCAGGCCCTGGGTAACGAGCACTTCGACGGCGTCGGCAGCTCGGTCGACGAGCACCGCCAGCTCCTTGCGTTGCAATGGCGAGAACTCGCGCAGGACGTAGTCGGCCGGGTCCTGGCGCCCTGGCGGGCGGCCGATACCGAAGCGCACCCGCGCGTAGTCATTGCTGCCGAGCGCTGTGCTCGCCGAGCGGAGCCCGTTGTGGCCGCCGTCGCCGCCGCCGCGCTTGATCCGCAATGCCCCGAAAGGCAGATCCAGCTCGTCGTGAACCACCGTGATCCGAGCGAGTGGCACCTTGTAAAACCGGGCAATCGACACCAGCGGGCCACCCGAAGTGTTCATGTAGGACTTCGGCTTGGCGAGCACGACCGACGCGCCGGCCAACCGCCCTGCGACGACGTCGCAGCGGCCCCGGTGCGCCTTGAACCTGGCGCCCATGCGTTCGGCGAGCAGGTCGGCGACGAAAAAGCCGGCGTTGTGCCGGGTAGCGGCATAGGTCGGACCGGGGTTGCCCAGGCCGACGATCAGGTGCCTGTCGTCGCCCACAGCGATCTCCGGGCCGGCCCGCGGTGCGGCGGGATTATTCGGAACCCTCGGCGTCGCCTGAGGATTCCGCGCCCTCCGTGGGCTCCTCGCCAGGCTGGTCCGGCTGGTCCTCGACGATACCCAGCTCTTCGGCCGCCTCTGCCATCTCCGCCTCGATCTGCTCGGCGGTCGGCGCCTCCTGGACGATGAGCAGGACCTGGTGAGGGTCGCCGGCGAGGGCGGAGCCGGCCGGCAGCGTGAGGTCGCCCGCGGTGATCTGGGTACCGATCTCTACTCCCTGGATGCTGACCTCGATCTCGGTCGGCAGGTGAGTGGCCTCGGCCTCGATGCTCACCGAGGTGCGCTCCTGCGCGAGCAGACCCTCGATGATGATCTCTCCGACGACCGAGAGCGGAACGTCGATGGTGACTTTCTCGCCGCGGCGCACGGCGACCAGATCGACGTGCTCGTAGGTGTTCTTGATCGCATGACGCTGGATGGCTTTCGGGATGACGAGTTGCTCGTCGCCCTCGATGTCGAGCGTCAGCAACACGTTATGACCGCCGTGGCGGATGGCGTTGGCGAAGTCGCGGTCCGGCAGCGAAACGTGGCGCGGGTCGGCGCCGTGGCCATAGATGACAGCCGGTATTTTGCCGGCGCGGCGGGTGCGGCGGGCCCCGCCCTTGCCGAACTCGGTGCGCAACTCGGCGGACAGATGGACCTCGGCCACGGCACTACTCCTCTGGCTTCACTGACGGGTGATCGCGGTGCCTCGGACGCGGGACGCGCGTCAACGAGCGACACCGCGTCGATGACGGAGGCTCGAACTGCGAGCGAATCCCTCGCCGGGGCAACCCTTAGAGAGTAGCGGCTGCCTCGGGAGCGACCGAATACGGGCGCAGCCGGACGGCTGGGCTGCGTCGAAGTGCGCCCTCCAGCCCTAGCGCTCGGCCGGCAACCGACCACGGCCTCACTAGCATGGGAGGAGTGCCAGCCGACGAGTCCGCGCCCGTCGTGCGGGTCCGCGTTCCGGCGAAGGTCAACCTGCACCTAGGTGTCGGAGCATTGCGCGCCGATGGTTTTCACGAGCTGGTCACCGTGTTCCAAGCTGTCGATCTCGCCGACGAGGTGACGGCCCGTCGCGCGCTGGGCCTCACGGTTCGAATGTCCGGCGAAGGTGCCACCCAGCTGCCATCCGGCGCCCAGAACATCGCGTGGCGCGCCGCAGCCCGGCTGGCCCAGCACGCACAGGTCTCGCCCGACGTCCTGCTGGAGATCACCAAAGCCATTCCGGTGGCGGGCGGCATGGCGGGTGGATCCGCCGACGCGGCGGCGACGTTGGTCGCGTGCGCGACCCTGTGGCGCACCCGCTCGGCCAAGGCCGACCTGCTCGACCTCGCCGCCCAACTGGGCAGTGACGTCGCATTCCCGCTCGTGGGTGGGACTGCTCTGGGGACCGGGCGTGGGGAGCTGCTCACACCAGTCCTGACGACCGGGCAGTTCCATTGGGTGCTGGCCCTCGCGGCATTCGGCATCTCGGCGGCCGACGCCTATCTCGAACTCGACCGGCAGCGCAGGGCCGGCAGCGCGCCCGAGCCCGCCGGTCGACCCAAGGAATTGCTCGACGCACTGCGAACAGGCGATCCGCACCGCGTGGGATCGGCACTGACCAGTGATTTGCAGCCAGCCGCGATCGCCCTCGCCCCGTCATTGCGCCGCACGCTCTCTGCGGGCGCCGAGTTGGGCGCGATTGCGGGCATCGTCTGCGGGTCCGGACCGACCTGCGGGTTCCTGTGCGCCGACGCGCGGACGGCGAACCGCCTCGCCGCCGCACTCGCCGCCGAGGGAGTCTGCCGCACTACCCGCGTGGTGACGGGGCCGGTGCCCGGCGCTCGCGTGGTGGAATGATGGCGAACCTCGTCAACGTGGAGAACATCAGCAAGGCGTACGGCACGAGGACGGTACTCGACCGGGTGTCGCTCGGGATCACGGACGGCGACCGGGTCGGCGTGGTCGGCCGCAACGGCGACGGCAAGTCGACACTCCTGCGGATGATCACTGGCGCGGAGCCCCCCGACAGTGGACGCGTGACACGCACCGGCGGGGTGCAGGTCGCGATGGTCGAACAGCGCGGTCACCTGCCGGCAGGTTCTACCGTCGGCTCCGTCGTCGTCGGCGACGCGGCCGAACACGAATGGGCCGGTGACGCCGCCGTGCGCGAGGTGCTCACCGGGCTGGGACTGGCCGCCGTCGGCCTGGACGCCGATGTCGCGCGGTTGTCCGGTGGCGAGCGTCGGCGCGTCGTCCTGGCCCGGGCCCTCGCGCAACAGGCTGCGCTGCTCGTCCTCGACGAGCCGACCAACCACCTCGACGTCGAGGGCATCACCTGGCTCGCGGATTACCTGGTCGCCCGGCGCGGCGCGTTGCTCGTCGTCACCCATGACCGCTGGTTCCTCGACGCGGTGTGCTTGCGAACCTGGGAGGTGACGGGGGCGTCCGTGCTGCAGTACCAGGGGGGCTATGCCGCGTACGTGCTCGCCCGCGCCGAGCGAGCCAAGCAGTCCGACACGGCCGAAGCGCGGCGCCAGAACCTGCTGCGCAAGGAGCTGGCCTGGTTGCGGCGCGGGCCGCCGGCGCGGACCACCAAGCCCAAGTTCCGCATCGAGGCCGCCGAGGCACTGATCGCCGACGTCCCCGAACCGCGCTCGTCGGTAGCGTTGCGCTCCCTCGCCCAGCGTCGTCTGGGCCGAAGCGTCTACGACGTCGAGGACGTCACGATGCGGGTCGGGGATCGGGTGCTGCTCGACCGTGTGACATGGCACGTCGGCCCGGGCGATCGCATCGGTGTCATCGGGGTGAACGGATCGGGAAAGACCCACCTGCTGCGCCTGCTGGCGGGCGAGCTGGCACCGACGAGCGGTGCGGTGAAGATCGGGCAGACAGTGCAGGCCGGCCATCTCTCCCAGGAGGTCGCCGAATTGCCCGGCGGACTGCGGGTGCTGGAAGCCGTACAACAGGTGCGCCGGACCGCGACGCTCGACGGCACGGAGCTCACGGCCACGCAGCTGGCCGAGCGGTTCGGCTTCGCCAACGACCGGCAGTGGACGCCCGTCGCAGACCTCTCCGGCGGTGAACGGCGGCGCCTGCAGCTGCTGCGGCTGTTGCTCGCCCAGCCGAACGTGCTGTTGCTGGACGAGCCGACCAACGACCTGGACATCGACACGCTTGCCGCGCTGGAGGACCTGCTCGATTCCTGGGTGGGGACTCTCGTCGTCGTCAGCCACGACCGGTACCTGATCGAGCGGATCTGCGACTCCACGGTGGCGCTGCTGGGCGACGGTTCTCTGGCCGCGCTGCCAGGCGGCGTCGAGGAGTACCTCGCCCGCCGGGCGAGCTCCGAGGTCGCCGCATCCGCCGAGCGGCGCGAACGCAAGGGCGACTCGCGCGCCGCCCGCCGTGAGCTCACCCGCCTCGAGCGGCAGCTGGCGCAGCTGGAGAAACGCGAGGCGTCGCTGCACAGCCTGCTGG
>JBHEMN010000121.1:0-7871 GCA_046262575.1 Jatrophihabitantaceae bacterium | reverse complement strand
CTCGGGCACCTACTCGCGGCCGCCGAGCGCTTCGAGCCCGCCATCCAGCTCGTGCTCTGTGCCGGCGCGCCGGACACTGCGCGGATCGCCCGCGACACCGAGACTGCGGTGCAGCGGCTGGCGGCGCTGCGCTCGGGCGTGGTGTGGATCCGCAAGATGCTGCCGCGAGCCGGGCTGACCCAGCTGCTGACTCACGCGACTGTATTCGTGTGCCCGTCGGTGTACGAGCCGCTGGGCACCGTCAACCTCGAGGCGATGGCGTGCGAGACGGCGGTGGTTGCCAGCGCGGTTGGTGGCATCCCGGAGGTGGTCGCCGACGGCCTTACCGGGCTGCTCGTGCCGCGCGCGGCAGTCAGCGACGAGGAATTCGAGGCAGGCCTGGCCGACGCAGTCAATGCCCTGTGCGGTGATCCCTCCCGTGCCGCCGCGATGGGCAAGGCAGGTCGGGCGCGCGCGGTACACGAGTTCGGCTGGGACACGATCGCCCACCGCACCGTCGAGCTGTATGAATCCCTGATCTGATTCCCGCTCGGGGTTCTGCGAGGGGTTCCGGGCGGGCGCGTCGCTATCGGTTGCTTGGCAACCACGCAAGGCTGGCCAGGGCGGTCTGGGTGTCGGGCGCGACCTCGGTGAACCCGCCGTCGTGAACGACCGGAGCCCCGGCGCGCAGGGCTGCGGACCACTGCGCGCGCGTCGCGTCCCGCACGGCCAGTTCGAAGCCTGCCGCGCGCCATGCGCCCCGAGCGGTCACGGACGACGCTCGCCAACCGAGCTGGGCGGCGTGGGCAGCCTGGGCCATGGCTTTACCCGCGGTCATCCGCACATGCGGCGACAGCAGGATGAGCGGCGTGCCATGAGGCGGCTCCGGCGCCGGGTCGCGCTGAGCCAGATCGGTGCCGCGCACCTGAAGACGGGCCAGCTCCGGGGGCCACGCGTCGAGGGCGATCGGCGGATACACGCGCACTTCGGCGCTGCCTGCCACGACGTGGAGGCCGCCCAGCGTCAGCGCGAGCCGCCACTCGGCCCCACGGGCGCGGCGCACCACCTTGCGGATGCGCTCGCTATCCCACGTCGCGACCGCCGGCGCCCAGTCCTCGCGATCGGTCGTGAGCATCAGCAACACGCCCCGCGCCGCGGCTTCCAGAGCGTCGGCGCGGCTGGGCGGGTGGGTCCGCTCGATGCGCACGACAAGCGGCAGCACCAGTTCGGGCATGCCGTGATCCTGCCCGATCCGGCTCGGGGCAGCATTCGGCCCCGCCAGCCAACCGCTTTCGCGTCGGGCCGCGGGGCCGGATGTCAGGTGGTCAGCCGACGACGTTCTTCAGCGCGTCGCCCAGTGCGGTCGCCTCGTCCGGCGACATCTCTACGACAAGACGTCCGCCGCCTTCGAGGGGAACGCGCATCACAATGCCGCGGCCCTCCTTGGTGACCTCGAGCGGACCGTCGCCCGTCCGCGGCTTCATGGCCGCCATGCGTACCTCCTCGAATGAGCGCAGCACGCTCGCGTGTATAGAAACCTACCGGCCCACGACCTGCCGCGAAGCCAGTACTTGTGCATTCTCCCGCATTGCGTGCACCGGTCCCCACCCCGGGTCGCGGTAGCGTCGCGATAGCCATCTGCGAAGGGACCGGACGTGTCGGACGTGCTACTGCTCGAGCGTGCCAACGGGGTGGCCACCCTGACGCTCAATCGCCCCGACTCGATGAACTCGTTGTCGGTGGCACTCAAGGAGGCGCTCGCCACCGCTGTCGACGACGTGTCGCGAGACACATCCATACGCGCGGTGGTGCTCACCGGATCGGGGCGCGGCTTCTGCGTGGGTCAGGACCTTCGCGAACATGTTGCCCTGCTCGAAGCCAACGATCCGGCCCCGCTGAACACCGTCACCGAGCACTACAACCCCATCGTGACCGCGTTGGCCACTATGCCCAAGCCGGTGATCGCCGCGGTCAATGGGATGGCTGCCGGAGCGGGGGCCGGAATTGCCTTCGCCTGCGATTTCCGGATCGTCGCCAAGAGCGCCGGCTTCCTGCTGGCCTTCGCCAACGTCGGGCTAACGCTGGACAGTGGGGTGTCCTGGACGCTGCCCCGGCTGATCGGGTCAGCGCGGGCCACCGCACTGGCGTTGCTCGCCGAGCCGATCACTGCAGACGCCGCCCTGGAGATGGGGCTGGTGAACGCGGTCGTCGAACCCGGCCACGTGCTGCCAGCGGCCCAGGAGCTTGCGGCGCGGCTAGCTGCCGGGCCGACCGCGGCGTACGCCGCGATCAAGGAGTCCATTGCCTACGCGGCCCACTCGACGTTGGCCAACTCGCTGGCCAAGGAGGCCGAGCTGCAGTCCGCAATGGGCGCAACCGCGGACCACCGCACCGCCACCGCCGCCTTCGTGGCCAAACGGCAGCCGGAATTCACGGGCCACTGAAGCATTGGGCGACGCGTGTCAGCGCCGGGTCACCGCCGCAGCCGCTCCTGATCCGGCCGATACGCCCCCTAAGGGCCGTCGCTAGCGGGCGCTCGCCCGCCAACAGGTGGCTACGTGGTCATCGACCAGGCCGGCGGCCTGCATCAACGCGTAGGCCGTGGTCGGCCCGACGAACTTCAAGCCGCGCCGCTTCAGCTCACCAGCCATCGCGGTCGACTCCGCGGACTTGGCTGCGACGTCGGCCAGGGCGGCGGGCCGGGGCCGGGCGACAGGAGCGAATGACCACAGCAGCGCGTCCAACCCCTCCGGAACCGCCCTGCGCACGGCCCGCGCATTGTCGATCGTCGCCTCGATTTTTGCGCGGTTTCGGACGATTCCGGTGTCCGCGAGCAACCGCGCCACGTCCGCGTCGTCGTACCTCGCGACCGCGTCGATGTCGAAGGCGTCGAATGCCGCCCGGAATCCCTGCCTCTTGCGCAGGATGATCAGCCAGGACAGCCCGGACTGGAACGCCTCGAGGGACAGCCGCTCGAACAGCGCCTGCTCGCCGTGCAGCGGACGGCCCCATTCGTCGTCGTGATAGGCGATGTACTCCGGCGCCGATTTCGCCCAACCGCAGCGCGACCGGTCGGCGTGCGCCGTCATGACCCCCGGGATGGGCGCACAGCACGCGATGGGCCGTCCTGCCGAGCGGCAGTCTGCTTCGGCTTACCCGACTGCTTCGGCTTACCCGGCTGCTTCGGCTCACCCGACTGCTTCGGCTCACCAGCGGGCGTCGGCTCGCCAGCGCGCGTCGCCTCAGGAAGTGGTGCGGCCGCGTCGGACACCTCGGCCGCACCGGGCATTTCGGCTTCACCAGCGGTCTCGGGCTCAGGCTCAGGAAGTGCCTCGGGCTCACCACCGGGCTCAGGCAGTGCCTCGGGCTCACCAGCCCGCTCAGGCAGTGCCTCGGGCTCAGCAGCGGGCTGCGGCTCATCAAGTGCCTCGGGCTCACCGGCGCGCTCGGGCTCACCGGTCGGGTCAGGCTCAGGGAGTCGGGCGGGATGGGTGGCTCGGATCGCACCTGCCCTGAATGGCCCGCGCAGCCGGTCGATCTCCTCGTCACGAGCCCGCAACTCCTCGACCAGGCGGTCGAGCAGGAGGTCGGTCTCGGCGAAGCGGTAGCCGCGCAACGCCACGGGCAGCCGCACCTCGGCGACGTCGGCGGGGACCAGCGCCCGCTCCGCGGGCAGCGCCCAGATCGGCTCGTCACGAATCGGCGGCGCGATCTGCTCTCCGGCCGGGAGCAACCGGGCGGCAACCACGTACAGGCCACCGATCAGCAGGATGGCCAGCAGCCCGTACAACGCCAGCGTCAGCACCCGTCGATCGTGTCATGCCCCCGTCTCTGTCAGGGTGGGCGGGTGATGTTGCGCGTTGGACCTCGGGTTTTCGGCGCACATGACCTTGCGGTGATGGCGATCCTGAACCGCACGCCCGATTCGTTCTTCGACGGGGGTGCGAACGTCGAACTGGGGGCAGCCCTCGACGCGGCCTCGCGCGCGGTCGACGAGGGTGCCGACATCGTCGACATCGGGGGCGTACGCGCGGGTCACGGCCCGACCGTCGAGGCAGCGGAAGAGCTCGCCCGCGTCCTGCCGGTCGTGGCCGCGGTGCGCGCGCGGTTCCCGCAGGTGGCCGTCAGCGTCGACACCTGGCGAGCGCAGGTGGCCTCGCGGGTCCTCGCCGAAGGGGCCGACATGATCAACGACACCTGGGCGGGCATCGACCCCGACTTGCTGGGAGTCGCGGCCGAGACCGGCGCGGCCCTGGTGTGCACCCACACCGGCGGGCTGCGACCGCGCACCGACCCGCACCGGGTCCACTACGACGACGTCGTCGCCGAGGTTCTGCTCGCCGTTACCCGGGCGGCTGACCGCGCTGTCGAAACGGGGGTTCGCCGCGACGGGATCCTCATCGACCCGACGCTCGACTTCGGCAAGAACACCTGGCACTCCCTTGAACTCGCCAGGCGCCTGGACGAACTGGTCGCGACCGGTTGGCCGGTGCTGGTCGCCCTGTCGCGCAAGGACTTCGTCGGTGAGACGCTGGACCTGCCTCCTGCCGAGCGGCTCGAGGGCACGCTCGCCGCCACCGCCATCGCAGCCTGGCACGGCGCTCGGGTGTTTCGGGCCCACGACGTCCGCGCGACTCGGCGGGTGCTCGACATGGTGGCCTCGATCCGCGGCACCCGCCCACCTGCGGTGGCCCGGCGCGGGCTGGCCTGAGCCGGCGCGCTGCCAGGCCACCTACCTCGATCAGTCGGCGATGCCGGCGAGCGCGACGAACTTCTCGGGCACCAGCCGCACGAGCAATTCGCCCGGCACCGCATTGCGCGCCCCGAACGCCGCCCCGCGACCCTCCCCCATGTAGCGCTCGCCGAGGGCCGTCGCCCAGTGAAGCACCTGCACCGGATCCTCCGACAGCTCGACGTGTCCCTCCACCGTCACGAAGTCGAAGGGGGGCGTGCTCTCATCGACGGCGAGGACCGCGCGGCCCTCGCGCCGCAAATTGCGGCCCTTGACGGTGTCTGCGCCGGTCGTGAACAGCACATCGTCGCCCTCGAGGGTGAACCAGACGGGCGCGGCGTGCGGGCGACCGTCCATCCGCACGGTGGAAAGGATCCCGGTGCGGGTGCCGGACAACAGGAAAGCGCGCCGCTGTTCATCGGTCATGTGCGTGGCCATCACGCCAGGGTACGGATGTGGTGGATTCGACCAGCTCGAATGCCGCATCCACGCTGGTGACGTGGTGCAGCAGGTCCAGCGCCGCCTGCCGGACGAAGCCCCTGTCACGCAGCGTGTCCAAATATCGCCACAGCGGGGCGTAGAAGCCGTCCGCGTCGAGCACGATCACCGCCTTGTCGTGCATCCCCAGCGACGCCGACGTCCACATCTCGAACAGCTCCTCCAGGGTGCCGATACCGCCCGGCAACGCCAGCACGACGTCGCAGCGCTCGTCCATCAGCTGCTTACGCTCGCGCATCGTGTCAACGACGAGAAGCTCGTCGGCATCGGAGTCGGCGACCTCGGAGGACATCAGGTGGGCAGGGATGACACCGACTGTGTGGGCTCCGCCAGCCCGCGCGGCCACCGCCACCGCCCCCATCATCGAGACGCGACCGCCGCCGGACACCAGCGAGTGCCCGCCCGCAGCGAGGCGCGCGCCGACCGCCTGGGCAAGGGAGAGGTAAGCCGGATCGATCGTCTCCGAGGACGCGCAATACACGCAGACCGCCGCCATCGCCTATTGCCCGTCGTGCGAGCCGGCGCGCGATCCCTCCGCCAGCGCGCGGTTCTCTGCCGCCGACTGGTCGGACCGCATCTCCGCCGAGGCGACGACGAGCGCGACGATCTCGTCGATGTCATCAGTGACGCTCAACAGGTTGAGATCGGGCTCGCCCACCTTGCCCTCGGCCAGCACCGAGTCACGGATCCAATCCACCAGCCCCTGCCAGTACCGCGTGCCGTACAGGATGACCGGGAAGCGCGTCACCTTGTGCGTCTGCACCAAGGTCAGTGCCTCGAACATCTCATCGAGCGTCCCGAAACCGCCGGGCATGATCACGAACGCCTGCGCGTACTTGACGAACATCGTCTTGCGGGCGAAGAAGTAACGGAAGTTGACGCCGAGGTCGACCCAGTCGTTGAGCTTCTGCTCGAACGGCAGCTCGATGCCGAGCCCGACGGACACGCCCCCGGCCTCGGAAGCGCCGCGGTTCACTGCCTCCATCGCGCCGGGACCACCGCCAGTGATCACCGCGAAGCCGGCCTTCGCGAGCGCGGCACCCAAGGTGACCCCCGCGGCGTAGTCGGGGTGATCCGGCAGCGTTCGCGCCGATCCGAAAACCGATACGGCCGCCGGCAATTCGGCCAGCATGCCGAAGCCCTCGACGAACTCGCTCTGGATGCGCAGCACCCGCCACGGGTCGGTGTGCACCCAGTCCGACTTGCCGCGGGAGTCCAGCAAACGCTGGTCTGTGGTGCCCGACTTCATCTGGTCACCGCGCAGCAACACCGGCCCGCGCTGTTGCTCTTTTCGCCCGTGCGTCTCGGAGCTCATGCGTTGCACGCTATCGGCCCGCCACCCACTTCGCGGGTCGGGTTCAGACGGGCAGCAGCGGGCGATGTGCCCCCGCTGGCAGCGCAATCTCGATCGGGTCACCTGCACGGACCTCTCCGGCGGCGACGACGACGGCCATGACGCCCGCCTTTCGGATCACCCCTCCCTCCGGCGTCTGCTCGAGCACCGCCGCGAGCAGTCCGGCCGCGAACCGATCGAGCTGCAGGCACGGATTGCGCAGGCCGGTCAGCTCCACCACGGCGTGCTCGCCCAGGCGCAGGTGGGCACCCGTAGGCAAGCCCAGCAGGTCGATCCCGCGCGTGGTGACGTTCTCACCCATGTCGCCCGGAGCGATCTCGAAGCCTCGGGCGGCGAGCTCGTCGTGCAACTCGGCGTGGATGAGGTGAACCTGGCGCCGGTTCGGCGCAGCGGGATCGCGGCGCACCCGGGACAGATGTTGAACCGTCTTGCCGGCGTGGGCGTCACCGGCCAAGCCGAGGTCCACGAGCAGCCGAATCGCGTCGACGGGCTGCTTGCTGAACCGGTGGGCACTGTCCTGGCTCACCGCCGTTACCGCCGGCCTCACGACAGGAACCGCACCATCGCCGCTTCGGCCTGCGCGATGCGCCGCAACTCGACATGCTCTTCGGGCTTGTGCGACAGGTTCGGGTCGCCAGGACCGAAGTTCACCGCGGGGATGCCCATCACGCCGAAGCGGGCCACATCCGTCCAGCCCAACTTCGCGCGCGGTTGGCCCCCGACCGCAGCCACCACCGCCCGCACCAGGGGCGCATCCAACCCGGGGCGCGCAGCCGGTGCGGAGTCCACGAGCTGTACCGCGTATCCGTCGAACACGGCCTGCAGGTGCTGGGCTGCCTGCTCCTCGGACCGGTCCGGGGCGAAGCGGAAGTTCACCGTGATCGTGCACTCGTCCGGGATGACGTTCCCGGCGACTCCCCCACCGATCGCGACGGCGTTTAGCCCTTCGCGGTAGGTCAGTCCCTCCACGTCCACGACACGCGGCTCGTAGGCCGCCAGCCGGGCCAGCACCGGCGTCGCTTCGTGGATGGCGTTGACCCCGAGCCACGCTCGAGCGCTGTGCGCTCGTACCCCGCTAGTGCGCACGACGGCCCGCAGGCTTCCCTGACAGCCGCCCTCGACAACACCGTGCGTGGGCTCGAGCAGAATCGCGAGATCCCCCAGCAACGACTCCGGTCTGCTGCGCGCCAGCCGGCCCAGGCCGTTACGAGCCGCGTCGATCTCCTCGCAGTCATAGCAGATCCAGGTCAGGTCGACGCGCGGGTCCAGGGTTTGGGTCCCGACCAGATGGGCGACGCGCAGCAGCAC
>JBHEMN010000120.1:0-7131 GCA_046262575.1 Jatrophihabitantaceae bacterium | reverse complement strand
CATGCTGCCTGAGGTCGACGGGCTGGAGGTGTGCCGCCGCGTCCGCAGTAGTCACGCCGATCTGCCGATCATCATGCTCACGGCACTGAGCGAGGCTGAGGACCGCATCGCCGGGCTGGAGGTCGGTGCCGATGACTACGTCACCAAGCCGTTCTCACCGCGCGAACTGGTGTTACGCATCGATTCGGTCCTGCGGCGCTCGGCGATGATGCCCCAGCCGGCCACCGTGCTCGTGGCCGGCTCGCTGCGAGTCGACCAGGCTGCTCGCCGGGCCACCCGCGACGGTGCCGAGTTGGCGCTGACCGTGCGCGAACTGGACCTGCTGTCCTTCTTGATGGCCCATCCCGGGACCGCGTTCAACCGCGAGCAGTTGATGCGCGAGGTGTGGGGGTGGACGTTCGGCGACCAGTCGACCGTCACCGTCCACGTGCGACGGCTGCGGGAAAAGATCGAGGACGACCCGACCCACCCGACCCTGATACAGACCGTGTGGGGCATCGGCTACCGGCTGGAGCTGCCGTGAACCCCAGTCTGCCCAATGTGTTGCTCGCACTGGCCTGGGCGGTCGGCATGTGCGCGCTGATGTGGCTGCTCACGCTGCCCCTGCGGCGCCACTCGCTCGGTGCGCTGTTGGCGTCTGTAGTGCTCACCGGGACCGCCGCATCGGTGGGTGCGATCTTCGGTTTCATCCACGCGATGCTGCTGCCGACCAACGAACAGGTCACCGTCATCGTGGTGGCCGGCGCGGCCGGTGTGGTCGGCGGGATCGCGGCGGGCGCTGCGGCGCGCAGGTTGACCAAGGACCGCCAAGTACTGCGCAGCGCGGTTGCCGATCTGGGTCGAGGACTGATACCGCGCCACGACGGACGACGGCTCACCTCCGAGCTCGAGCAGGTGCGCGACGAGCTGAGCCAGACCGCCAAGGGACTGGCCGAGTCACGCGCTCGCGAGCGCTCCTTGGAGTCCGCCCGTCGCGAGCTGGTGGCCTGGGTCAGCCACGATCTGCGCACCCCGCTCGCGGGCCTCAGGGCGATCTCCGAGGCGCTGGAGGACGGCGTCGTGGACGAGCCCGAGCTGTACTACAAGCAGATCCGCTCGTCGGTCGACCGGCTCAGCGGCATGGTCGACGATCTGTTCGACCTGTCCCGCATCCAGGCCGGCTCGTTCTCGCGCGACATTGACGCCATCGCGCTCGATGACCTGGTCTCGGACTGCCTGGCCGCCCTCGAACCACTGGCAGCGGCACAGGGAGTGCGTCTCACCGGTCGGATGGCTGGCGCCGCGACGGTGTCCGGCAACGGGCCTGAGCTGAACCGGGCCCTGACCAACCTCGTAGCCAACGCAATCCGGCATACCCGGGCCGATGGCCGCGTCGACGTATTGGTGGGCGTCAACGCCGACGACGCGGCTCCCCGCGCCGAGGTCGTCGTCAACGATGAGTGCGGGGGCATCGCAGTCAACGACTTGGGGCGGGTGTTCGACGTGGGCTTTCGCGGCGAACCGGCTCGCACCCCGCATGCGATACACCCCGCGGGCGCGGGGTTGGGGCTGGCGATCACCCGGGGCATCGTCGAGGCGCATTCCGGCAGCGTGCACGTGGAAAACACCGCCGCGGGCTGCCGGTTCACCGTCTGCCTGCCCGTCGCTGTCTGACTGGCGCTTCCCGGGATGTGGTCGGCATTGCCGGCCCCGCTCACAGGATGCGGCTGAGTTCGGTGATGCCGTCGTCGAAGGTGACTTGGGGTGCCCAACTCAGTTCGTCGCGCAGCCGCGACGAGTCCGCCGTGATGTGGCGAACATCGCCCAGCCGGTAGGCACCGGTCACGCGCGGGGCCGGACCGCCAGTGGCATTGGCCAGCGTGGCCGCCATCTCGCCGACGGTGCGCGGCGTGCCCGAACCGACGTTGTAGGCCCGCACGCCCTGCTCATGCCGTTCGGCGGCGAGCGAGGTGGCAACCGCGATGTCGCGCACGTGCACGAAGTCCCGTCGTTGGCCACCGTCCTCGAAGACGACGGGCGCCGCGCCGCGGCGCAGTGCGGAGAGGAAGATCGCTGCCACGCCGGCGTAGGGGGTATCGCGCGGCATGCCCGACCCGTACACGTTGTGGTAGCGCAGAGCCGCAACGCTGCCCCCGGTCACGCGCGCCCAGGATGCGGCGAGGTGCTCCTGCGCAAGTTTGCTCGCGGCGTAGGCGTTGCGCGGATCCAGCGGCGCAGCCTCGTCGACGAGCACGGGGGCCAGGTCGCTGCCACACAGCGGGCACGGTGCCTCGAAGCGGGCCGCTGCCAGCGCGGCCTCGGCACGGGCCGCCGGCCGCACGTCGCCGTGCGTCGCGCACCGCCCGAGACCTTCGCCGTACACAACCATCGAGCTCGCCAGCACGAGGTGGCCGACCTCTGCGCGGGCCATCGCCGCCAACAGCACGGCAGTCCCGTGGTCGTTGGAGTCGGCGTAGTCGGGCAGGTCCTGGACGTCGAGGCCAAGGCCGACCTTTGCCGCGAGGTGGCACACCACCTCGACGCCGGCGAGTACACCGGCTACGGCGGCCGGGTCGCGCACATCGCCGACCACCAGGCCGGGCAGCTCCGGCCGCGGACCCGCCGGTGCGCCTCCGTGGACGTCGGGCCGCAGCGAGTCGAACAGCCGCACCGCGTGCCCGCGGGCAACCAGTTCGGTGTGCACGTGGCGCCCGATGAACCCGGCCGCTCCCGTGAGCAGCACCCTCACGGGAGCTCGAAGGACGCGGGGCGCGCGGCCGTGTCGGCGCAGCCGCAGTCGCCCTGGCGCGACGGCAACGCGGCGATTGTCGCGACGAGCAGCTCGCGCAGCCGCGGGAGATTGGCCGCAAAGGCCGCCAGCACCTCGCGGTGGGTGACGCCCTGTCCGGCCTCGACTCCGGCGTCGAGGTCGGTGACGAGCGCGAGGGTCGTGTAGCACAGCGCCAACTCGCGGGCCAGGCCGGCTTCGGGCATCGCGGTCATGCCGATGATCGACCAGCCGTGCGACTGGAACTCCAGCGACTCGGCACGCGAGGAGAACCGGGGCCCATTGACGACCACGAGGGTGCCCCCGTCGGTGACAGCCAACCCGCAACCGAGCGCTGCATTGCGGCCGTGCGGGCAGTATGGATCGGCGAAGGAGACGTGGGCGACGCCGCGTGCGTCGTCGAAGTACGTTGCCGCCCGGCCCTGGGTGCGGTCGACGACCTGGTCGGGTACCACCAGCGTCCCAGTAGGCAAGGTGGCCAGCAGCGAGCCCACCGCGGAGAGCGAGACCACTTGCCGCACCCCTAGCGAGCGCAGCGCCCACAGGTTCGCCCGGTACGGCACGAGGTGCGGCGGGAAGCGATGGTCACTGCCGTGCCGCGGCACGAACGCAACCTGCCGGTGGCCGATGATGCCCACCGTGACCGCATCGCTCGCCTCGCCGAACGGCGTCGGGACGTAATGCCGCTCCGCACCCTCGAGCAGCGAGTAGAAGCCCGACCCGCCGATGACACCGACCACTGATGCCGAAACCATGCGCAGACGCTATCGGCACTTCCAGCGGCGTCGGCGGCTGGTACAAAGACGAGGGAGAACAAGCCGCCAGCCAGGGAGACCCAGCATGCAGCGCAAGCACTACAACACGGAACACGAGGCGTTTGCCGAGGCTTTTCGCGCATTCGCCGACAAGGCGATCGTGCCGAACTACCTGGATTGGGAACGGGCCGGCATCACGCCGCGGGAGGTGTTCGTCGAGGCCGGCAAGAGCGGCTTTCTCGGCATGCAGGTGCCCGAACAGTACGGCGGCGGCGGCGTCGAGGACTTCCGCTTCAACCAGGCGCTCGACGAGCAAATCGCCTTCGCCGGCATAACGGGCTCCGGTCTGGGAATCACGCTGCACAACGACACCTGTTTGCCCTACTTCCTCACCTACTGCAACGACGAGCAGAGTCAGCGCTGGTTGCCGGGGATCGTATCCGGCGAACTCGTCACTGCCATCGCGATGACCGAGCCCGGCGCGGGCTCGGACCTGTCCGGCATCCGCACCAGCGCCCAGCGCGACAAGGGCGACTACATCGTCAACGGCTCGAAGACATTCATCACCAACGGCATCCACGCCGACCTCGTGGTCACCGCGGTGCGCACCGGGACCGACCGGCACAAGGGCATGTCGCTGCTCATCCTCGAGCGCGGCATGAACGGCTTCGAGCGGGGCCGCAACCTGGACAAGCTCGGCCTGCACAGTCAGGACACCGCCGAGTTGTCCTTCACCGACGTCCGGGTGCCCGTGGCCAACCTGCTCGGCGACGAGGGGGACGGCTTCGCGCAATTGGTGAAGAAGCTTCCACAGGAGCGGATGTCCATCGCGGTCTCGGCGGTCGCCGAGGCGCAGGCTGCGTTCGAGAACACGTTGCGCTATGTGCAGGACCGCAAGGCATTCGGCACCACGATCGGCTCGTTCCAGAACACCAAGTTCGTCCTCGCCGAGATCGCCACCGAGATCGATGTGGCACAGGCATTTGTCGACCGCTGCGTTGACCGGCTCAACGACGGCGAGCTCGATGTCGCCGACGCCGCCAAGGCCAAGTGGTGGACCACCGAGCTGCAGGGCCGCGTCATCGATCGCTGCCTGCAACTGCACGGTGGGTATGGCTACATGACCGAATACGCCGTCTCGCGGGCCTACGCCGACGCCCGCGTCACCCGCATCTACGGAGGCTCTACCGAGATCATGAAGAGCGTGGTCTCCAAGTCACTCGGCCTGTGACCATCCGGTTCGTCCTCGCATCGGCTTCCCCCGCTCGGCGCGAGACGCTGATGCGTGCCGGTGTCGTGCCGGAGGTGATCGTCAGCCATCTGGACGAGTCGGCGGCCACGGCGGACACCCCGGCCGAGCTCGTCCAGGTGCTCGCGAACGCCAAGGCGATGTCCATCAGCACGTCGCTGAACCACGAGGCGGCCGTGGCGGGCGAGTTGCCCCCTGAGACGCTCGTGCTCGGCTGCGACTCGCTGCTGGAACTCGATGGCGAGGCACTGGGCAAGCCGGGCTCCACACAGGACGCGATCGCCCGCTGGCAGCGAATGCGCGGGCGCAAGGGGGTTCTGCACACCGGACACTGCCTGATCGATTGCGCCGCGGGCCGGTCGGCGATTGCCACCGTGTCGACCACCGTCCACTTCGGCGACATCACCGATGACGAGATCGAGGACTACTGCAGCAGCGGTGAACCCGCCAATGTCGCCGGCGCGTTTACGATCGACGGATTCGGCGGCTGGTTCATCGACGCGATTGAGGGTGATCATCACAACGTGGTGGGCTTGTCCTTACCGGTGCTGCGTCGGCTGCTGTGGGAGCTGAACTTCGGCCTGCACGACATCGGCTACCCGACACCGTAGGCACTTCGCTGCGGCGCGCGCTCGCCGTCGCGTCCTGCGGCCACCCGCGCAGTACAGCGAGCCGGCCGCGGCGCCACTCGGCGTACCGATCCGAGGCCGGCGTGCGTTCGAGCTGGGACATCAGCGCTACCACGGCCGCCAGCTCCTCGGCCGTCGCTGCGCCCCGCACCCGAACGTCGGGATTCACGTCGGCGGCACCCCGTGCCTCTTGGCTGCGAGGTGCCGCGACTTGCCGACCAGCACCGCGTACCGCCGCACCAGCTCCGTGCGCAGCTCGCTCGGCTCGATGATCGCGTCGAGCACGAGGTCTGAGGCCAACCGCAACAGGTCGACGTCCTGCTCATATTCGGCGCGTTTGTCGGCAACGAAGGCCGCCCGTTCGTCGGGGTCGTCGATCTCCTCGATCTTGTTGGCATAGACGGCGTTGACCGCGGCCTGCGGACCCATGACCGCGATCTTCGCGGTCGGCAGGGCGATGCAGGCGTCGGGCATGAAGCCGGGGCCGGCCATCGCGTACAGGCCGGCGCCGTACGCCTTGCGCACGATCACCGACACCTGCGGCACGGTGGCCTCGGAAACCGCGGTGATCATCTTTGCGCCGTGGCGGATGATGCCCTGCCGCTCGACCGCACTGCCGATCATGAAGCCCGGCACGTCGGCGAGATAGAGCAGCGGCACGTTGAATGCATCACAGAGCCAGATGAAACGCGCCGCCTTGTCGGCCGAGTCGACGAACAGCACCCCGCCGCGCACCGCCGAGTTGTTGGCAACGATGCCGACCGGACGCCCATCGATGCGCCCGAAGCCGGTCACCAGTTCCGCCGCGAACAGCGCCTTGACCTCGAAGAACGAATCGGCATCGATGAGCCCGTCGATGATCTCGTGCATATCGAAGGGCACCGATTCGTCCACGGGCACGGCGTCATCGGCCAGCTCGCGGGCCGGCGCCGCCGCGAGCACCTCGGGGGGGTGCTCGCGCCAGCATGTCGGCAGATAACCGAAGTACAGCTTGGCCTGCTCGATCGCGTCCTCGTCGTCGACGGCCAGGTTGTCGCCGCATCCGGAGACCGTGGCGTGCATTCGTGCGCCGCCCATTTCCTCGAGGCTGACCTTCTCGCCGACGACCATCTCGGCCATCCGCGGCGAACCGAGGTACATCGAGGCATTCCCCTCGACCATGACCACGATGTCGCAGAACGACGGGATGTAGGCCCCGCCGGCTGCCGACGGGCCGAACAGGCAGCAGATCTGCGGCACCTTCCCCGATAGGGCGACCTGGTTGTGAAAGATCCGGCCGGCACCGCGCCGGCCGGGGAACAGGGCGACCTGATCGGTAATGCGCGCCCCTGCCGAGTCGATGAGCCAGAAGATCGGCAGCTCCTCGGCGAGCGCCCGCTCGGTCACCCGGATGATCTTCTCGACCGTCCGTGCGCCCCAGGACCCGGCTTTCACGGTGGGGTCGTTCGCCACCACCAGGGCTGGACGTCCGTCGACCAGACCCTGGCCGGTGACCACGCCGTCGGCCGGCAGCCCGCCGCCGAGCGCATTGGCCAGCTGGCCGTCCTCGACGAACGTCTCGGGGTCCAACAGCAGCGCAATGCGGTCGCGGACGTACAGCTTGCGCTGGGCGGCCAGTTTCGCGGCTGCCTTCTCGGGCGCTCCCAGCGTGGCTGCGCGGGCCGCGAGGATCTCCTTCTCGCTCATGTGACGGGCAGGCCGAGGCCGCGGGCGATGACCATGCGCTGCACC
>JBHEMN010000119.1:0-7056 GCA_046262575.1 Jatrophihabitantaceae bacterium | reverse complement strand
CCTCGACACCGGCCTCGACTTCACCCATCCCGACCTGGCCCCCAACTACGACGCCGCCGACAGCACCGACTGCTCCAGCGGCGCCCCCAGCCCGTTGCTGGCCGGCAACGACGTCAACGGCCACGGCACCCACACGGCCGGCACCATCGCCGCTGCCTCCAACGGCACGGGCATCGTCGGGGTCGCTCCCAACGTGAGGATCGCCGGCATCAAGTCGAGCACCGACGACGGGTTCTTCTTCCCGGAGATGGTCGTCTGCTCCTACGTGTGGGTGGCAGAGCACGGCATCGACGTCACCAACAACAGCTACTTCGCCGATCCGTGGCTGTTCAACTGCCGCAACGACGCCGGCCAGCGCGCCATCTGGGAAGCCGAGCGACGGGCCATCCGCTATGCCCAGAGCAGGGGCACGGTCGTGGTCGCCGCCGAGGGCAACGAGAGCACTGACCTGTCCCACCCGACGGTCGACGTCATCAGCCCCGACTTCCCGCCGGGCAGCGAGCAGGAACGCCAGATCACCAACGCCTGCGCCGTGGTACCGGTCGAGGTGCCCGGAGTGATCGGCGTGACCGCCACCGGCAACCGGCAGCTCAAGTCGTTCTACTCGTCCTACGGCATCTCGACCGCCGACGTGGCCGCGCCCGGCGGTGACTCGATCCTGCAGCGGACCGCGGCAGCTCCGAACGGCCGAGTGCTGTCGACCTTCCCGACCGCAGCCTTCTGCCGGCCGACGCGCACGGTGATCGACCCGGCGACCGGCGCCAAGTACTGCTACCTGCAGGGCACCTCGATGGCCTCACCGCATGTGGCCGGGATCGCCGCCCTGGTCATGAGCCAGACCGGCAAGCGGGGCGGCGCGGCGGCCGCAGCAGTGCAACAGGCCACCAACCCGCTGCCGTGCCCGGACGATTCGCTGTATGCCGACTTCCCGCAGAACAGCGGTGCGCCTCAGCACTGCTCGGGAGGCCCGGCCTACAACAGCTTCTACGGCTCGGGAGAGGTCGACGCCCTCAAAGCGGTGAGCTGATCGGGCCCGCCTGCTCGGACTGCCGTCGCGGCGCAGGACGATTGTCCATCGACCTGCGCCGACGGCGAAAAGCATTAGCCGCATGTCGGTGCCGCGACGTACCGTCAATCACCGTGACTGCACTCGCCGATGACGCCGAGCACGCAGCCGAAGCCGGTGCCCTGACCTCCCTGCTGCGGTTGCGCAGGTGGACGCGCCCGCATCGCAGAGCAAACGTCGTCATGATCGCCGCGGCCAGTGGGGCGATGCTGTTCCAATCCCTGGTGCCGCTCATCGTCGGCGCGATCGTGGACGGCCCGATCCGGCACCACGACACCTCCGCGCTGTGGCCGCTCGCCGGGCTGGCCCTGCTGTTCGGCGTGGCCGAGGCCTCGCTGTTCTTCATCCGCCGCTACGCGATGGCCAGGGCCGCGCTCGGTATCGAGACCGACATGCGGCGCGACCTCTTCGCCCATCTGCAGCGCCTGCCCGTCTCCTTCCACGACCAGTGGCCCTCCGGTCAACTGCTCTCCCGGCTGACCACCGACCTGTCGACGATCCGGCGCTTCGTCGGCTTCGCCGTCGTCTTCCTCATCGCCAACTCGGCCACGGCCGTCATCGTGCTTGTCCTGCTGCTGCACATCCACGCCGTACTCGGCCTGCTCGTGCTCCTGGCGATGACGCCGCTGGCGGTGTTCACCCGAACCTTCGAACTGCGCTACAGCCGCGAAGCCCGGCACGCGCAGGACCTCACCGGCGACCTGGCCACCTCCGTCGAGGAGTCCGCGCTGGGCATCCGGGTGATCAAGTCCTACGGTCGACGCCCCCAGATGCTCGAGGCGTTCACCCGCGACGCCCAGCGGCTGCGCGGCGCCGAACTGACCAAGGTCAAGACCCTGGCCCGGTTCTGGGCGTTGCTCGAGGGACTGCCGCAGTTGGTTCTCGCCGGCGTGGCCTTCGGGGGCGTGTTCGCCGTCGCGCACAACCAGATGACACTCGGCCAGTTCGTCGCGTTCCTGACGCTCTACCTGCGCCTGATCTGGCCGATAATCACCCTCGGCTGGCTGCTCGCCCTCACCCAGGAAGCGGCCAGCGCAGCCCGCCGCATCTTCGAGGTCCTCGACACCGCGCCGACGATTCTCGACCCTGCCGAGCCGGTGGTGGCCGAACACGGCACCACGCTGCGCTTCGAGAACGTGAGCTTTCGCTACCCGGACGCCGCACTGGACGTGCTGCGCGGCGTCGACCTGGAGGTGGCGGCGGGCGAGACGATGGCTCTGGTCGGGGCGGTGGGCTCGGGCAAGACCACGCTTACCGCCCTCGTCGGCCGGCTCTACGACGTCACCGGCGGTCGCGTGCTGCTCGGCGGGGTCGACGTGCGCGATCTGCGCCTGGACCAGCTTCGCCACGCCGTCTGCACTGCCTTCGAGGACGCGACACTCTTCTCCGCGAGCGTCCGCGAGAACCTGGGCCTCGGGCGAGCGGGCATCTCCGACGACGACGTCACCGAGGCCATCGGGGTCGCCCAGGCGGAGTTCGTGTACGACCTGCCCTTCGGGCTCGATACCCGCATCGGCGAGCAAGGCCTGTCGCTCTCGGGCGGCCAGCGGCAGCGGCTGGCGCTCGCCCGCGCCGTGCTGGGCCGGCCGCGGATGCTCGTTCTCGACGACCCGCTCTCGGCCCTCGACGTGCACACCGAGGCGCAGGTCGAGTCCGCCTTGCGGCGCGTGCTCGCCGGCACCACCGCCCTCGTCGTCGCACACCGGCCCTCCACGGTGCTGCTCGCCGACCGCGTGGCGTTGCTCGTCGACGGCCGCATCGCCGCCGTCGGCACCCACAGCGAGTTGCTCGCCAGCGTCCCCGAGTACCGCGACCTGCTGGCCCAGACCTCCGAGTTCGAGGAGGTGCACCAGTGAGCGACCCCGAGAACATCGAGACCCCCAGCGACCCGGCCACCTGGCAGGGAAAGCTGACGCCTGATGCAGCACAGGCCGCCCGAATTCACGACGAGGTCCAGACCACCGGACGACCACGGCTGCGATCTGACGCGCGTCGACTGCTCGCGGACTTGATCCGGCCGCACCGACGCGCGATCGGCTGGGTGTTGATGGCAGTGCTGGTGCAGGTTGCCGCGACAATGGCCGCCCCGTGGCTGATCGGCGTCGCGATCGACGACTCCCTGCCCGCCGCGTCGCACGGCCACTACCACTCGCTGATCGCAGTCACCGTCGCTCTGGTCGGATGCGCGCTGATCTCTGGCTGGCTGCGCTCGATATTCGTGCTGCGCAGCGGCAAGATCGGCCAGGACGTCCTGTTCGACCTGCGCCGGCGCGGCTATGACCACATCCAGGCGCTGTCGGTGTCCTTCCATGAGCGGTTCACCTCGGGGCGGGTGATCTCCCGACTGACCTCGGACGTCGACACGCTGACCGAACTGCTCGATTCGGGCCTGGACGGGCTGCTCACCGCCCTGTTCAACATCGTCGCGATCAGTGTGCTGCTGCTCATCCTCGACCTGCCGCTGGCCCTTATCGCGCTCGCGTCACTGATCCCGTTGTGGTTTCTCTACCGATGGTTCTCCGCCCGGGCCACCGTGGCTTTCCGGCGAACCCGGGAGACCGTCGCGACGATGATCGTGAACATCGTCGAGACGTTCAACGGGATCCGCGCGGTGCAGGCCTTCCGCCGCGAGAAGCGCAACGACGGCATCTTCGCCACCCTCAACGGCGACTACCGCGAGGCCAACCGGCAGGCGTTCAAGCTGCACGCGGTGTTCATCCCGGGCACGTCGCTGATCGGCAGCGTGGCCACCGTCGCCGTGCTGCTCGTCGGCGGCTACCGCGTCGCCGACGGCGGGCTCGCACTCGGTGTGCTCACCTCGTTCATCCTCTATCTGCGGCAGTTCTACGACCCGATGGAGGACGTCGCGATCTTCTACAACTCGCTGCAGTCGGCTAGTGCGGCGCTGGAGAAGATCTCCGCCGTACTGGCCGAACGGCCATCCGTTCCCGAAGCAGCTGCACCGAGCTCACTCCCGCAGCCGGTCCGCGGGGCCCTGACCTTGGACGCCGTCGAGTTCGGGTACTCCTCCGACCGGACTGTGCTGCACGCGGTGTCGATCGAGGTCCCGGCCGGTCAGACCGTGGCACTGGTGGGCGCGACCGGCGCCGGCAAGACGACGATCGCCAAGCTCATCTCGCGCTTCTACGACCCGACTTCGGGGGCAGTGCGCCTCGACGGCGTCGATCTGCGCGCGGTCGCCGAAGCCGACATGCGCGCGGCCACCGTGATGATCACGCAGGACGGGTTCCTGTTCTCCGGATCGGTCGCAGACAACATTGCCTTCGGCCGCCCCGGCGCCACCCGTGACGAGATCGTCAACGCGGCACGGGCCGTAGGCGCACACGAGTTCATCACGCTGTTGCCCGAGGGCTACGACACCGACGTGCGCAAGCGGGGCGGTCGGCTCTCGGCCGGGCAGCGCCAACTGGTGGCGTTCGCCCGCGCGTTCCTCGCCGACCCGGCGGTGCTGATCCTGGACGAGGCGACCTCGTCGCTGGACGTGCCCTCCGAGCGTGCGGTGCAGCGGGCACTGCACACCGTGCTGGCCGAACGCACCGCGCTGATCATCGCCCACCGGCTCTCGACCGTGGAGATCGCCGACCGGGTGCTGGTGCTCGCCGACGGCCGCATCATCGAGGACGGCACGCCCGAGGCGCTGATCGCATCGGGCCAGGGTCAGTTCGCCGCGCTGCACGAGTCGTGGCGCGACTCCCTCGTCTAGGCTGCCCGCTTTGCACCCTTGGACGCCGCCGTGGTCGAATCGGGCGGTGACATCGCGCGCCGCACAGGGTGGTTTCGACTTCGACGTCGTCGTGGTGGGTGGCGGTGGGCATGTCGGCCTCCCGCTGGCCATCGCCTTCGCAGATCGCGGGCTCCGGGTGGCGATCTATGACCTCAACGAAGCCACCATAAAGACCATCGCTGGTGGGGATCTGCCGTTTCGTGAGGACGGTGCGCACGAGGCGCTTCGGCGGGCGCTGGACAACGATCAGCTGCACGCCACGACCGATCCTCGCGTCGTCGGCGAGGGTGAGAACGTCGTCGTCGTGGTGGGCACTCCGGTCGATGAGCACCTCAACCCGAACCCGCACACCGTCCTGCTTGCCCTTGATGCCTGCAAGCAGCACTTCCGACCCGGCCAGCTGCTCGTGCTACGCAGCACCGTGTACCCGGGCGTCACGAAGCGGGTGGAACGCCAGCTGCGCCAGGAGGGCATCGAGATCGACGTAGCCTTCTGCCCGGAACGTATTGCCGAGGGCCAGGCGATGCAGGAGCTGTTCTCGTTGCCGCAGATCGTCTCGGCCCGTACCGAGCAGGTGCGGGCGCGGGCCGGCGAGTTGTTCGGCCATCTGACCGACCTCATCGTCGAGCTCCAGCCCGAGGAGGCGGAGCTGGCCAAGCTGTTCACGAACGCGTGGCGTTACATCAAGTTCGCTGCCGCGAACCAGTTCTACGTGATGGCCAACGACCACGGGCTGGATTACGAGAAGATCCGTTCCGCGATCGCCCAGGACTACCCCCGCGCCGCTGACATGCCCGGCGCCGGTTTCACTGCCGGACCCTGCCTGCTCAAGGACACGATGCAACTGGCGGCGTTCACCGACAACTCCTTCCTCCTCGGGCACTCGGCGATGTTGGTCAACGAAGGGCTGCCGCTCTATCTCGTGTCCCACCTGGAACGCAAGCATGATCTGGCCAACATGACGGTTGGCATCCTCGGCATGGCATTCAAAGGCGAAAGCGATGACGTGCGATCCAGCCTGGCCTACAAGCTCAAACGGATCCTGCAGTTCCGAGCCAATCGGGTACTGACGACCGACCCGTTCGTGAGCGTCGACGACGACCTGCTGCCCCTGGACGTGGTACTCGCGCAATCGGATCTTTTCATCATTGCCGCACCCCACAAGCAGTACAGCGACTTGGTCACCGCCAAGCCGGTGGCCGACGTATGGAACCTTCTCGGCCGGGGAAGCCTCGTGTGACCCTGTCCATTGCGGTGGTGATCCCCGCCTACAACGAAGGCGAGGCGATCATTCCGGTGTTGAACAGGATCTTCGACGCGGTCGAGTCCGACTGCGAGATCCTTGTCGTCGTGGATTTCGAGGCGGACACCACCGTTCCCGTTCTTCGCGAGTACTCCAAGCGCGAGCCGCGCCTGCGAACCCTGATCAACACCTACGGCAGCGGACCGGCGAACGCGATCCGCTACGGCGTCGATCAGGTCGCGTGCCCTGTTGTGGTGGTGACCATGGCCGACGGCAGCGACGATCCGCGCCAGATCGACGAACTCGCCCGACTCGTGGACCGTGGTGTCGTGGTTGCCGCAGCCTCGAGATACTCCCCGGGCGGACAGCAGGTCGGAGCTCCCATGCTCAAGGCATTGCTCTCCGGTGGCGCCGGGCGCTCGCTAGGCATAGCCGCTCGGGTCGGAACGCGAGACGCCACCAACAGCTTCAAGGCGTACTCGACTGATTTCATCCACGAGGTGGGCATCCACAGCCGCAGTGGTTTCGAAATCGGGTTGGAACTGACCGCGAAGGCCCGCAGACTGCGGCGGCCGGTCGCCGAGATACCCACCATCTGGCTGGATCGAACCACCGGGCAGTCCAATTTCGACCTCAAAGCCTGGATTCCGAAGTACCTGCGGTGGTATCGGTTCGCGTTCGGTCCCCGACTGACTGTTGAGCAGGTCGCCGAGGCAGCCGCATCGATAGCCGACCTGAACAACCAACCCACATCGGCGGAGCGCAACCCGTGAACACGAATCACGCAAAGAACAAGGTCATGGTGTCTGGTTCGGCCGGCTTCATCGGCGGCTACATCTGCGAGGAACTTTTGGCCCGCGGCTACGCAGTCATCGGCATCGACAACTACTCGAAGTACGGAAAGGTCATCAAGTCCTACGACACGCACCCCGACTACCACTTCGTCGAGGGTGATGCCCGCGACGTCGAGCTGATGACCGAGCTGCTGGCAGACTGCGACCA
>JBHEMN010000118.1:0-19261 GCA_046262575.1 Jatrophihabitantaceae bacterium | reverse complement strand
CCACGCCTGGATCGCCGCCACCGCCGCTGCCTCGACCGCCGGGTCGACGGTCATGATGCCGCCGTCCGCGCCGCCGACGAGCGGGTTGGGCTCGGACTCGGTGAACCTGTTCACGCCGACGACGACGTCCTCACCGGATTCGATGCGCCGGCGCCGAAGCGCGAGCGAGGACACCAGCGCCGACTTGAGATAGCCGGACTCGACCGCCGCGACCACTCCGCCGAGTTCGAGGACGTGCTCGATCTCGGTGCGGGCGCCTTCCTTGATCTCGGTCACTTTCGCGGTCACGACCGTGGATCCATCGAAGATGTCGTCGTACTCCAGCAGGTCGGTCTCGTAGGCGAGCACCTGCTGCATGCGCAGCGACCACTGCTGGTCCCACGGCCGGGGCAGTCCCAGCGCCTCGTTCCACGCCGGCAACTGCACGGCGCGGGCCCGGGCGCCGCGCGAAGCCGTCACGGCCAGCATCTCGAGCAGGATCCGGTACACGTTGTTCTCCGGCTGCGCCTCGGTCAGGCCTAGCGAGTTGACCTGAACGCCGTACCGGAACCGGCGCTGCTTGGCATCCTGCACGCCATAGCGCTCCCGGGTTATCTCGTCCCACAGCTCGCCGAACGCGCGCATCTTGCACATCTCCTCGACGAAGCGCACGCCGGCGTTGACGAAGAAGGAGATCCGCGCGACGACATCGCCGAACTCGTGCGCAGGCAGCTGGCCCGAGTCGCGCACCGAGTCCAGCACCGCGATCGCCGTGCACAGCGCGAACGCGACCTCCTGCACCGGCCTGGCGCCGGCCTCCTGCAGGTGGTAGCTGCAGACGTTGATCGGGTTCCACTTGGGGACGTTCGCGACCGTGTAGGCGATCATGTCGGTGATCAGTCGCAGGGACGGCGCGGGTGGGAAGACGTATGTGCCGCGCGAGAGGTACTCCTTGACGATGTCGTTCTGAGTGGTACCGGTCAGCCGCGCCCGCAGTTCGTCGCGGTCGATACCCGCGGCGTCGGCGTGCTCGTCGGAAACGGTCAGGTAGAGCGCCAGCAGGTACATCGCCGGTGCGTTGATCGTCATCGAGGTGTTCATCTGGTCCATCGGGATGCCGTCGAACAGTGCCCGCAGGTCACCGACGTGCGAGACCGGCACACCGACCTTGCCGACTTCGCCGCGCGCCAGCTCAGCGTCGGGGTCGTACCCCGTCTGGGTCGGCAGGTCGAAGGCCACCGACAGTCCGGTCTGACCCTTGGCCAGGTTGCCTCGGTAGAGCGCATTCGACTCCAGCGCCGAGGAGTGGCCGGCGTAGGTGCGCATGACCCAGGCGGGATCGCGCTTGTCATCGTGCGGATACGGCATGCCGGGCACCTCCGGGCGCTTGCGGTGGAGTCTATTTCAGCCGGCCCGGTCAAGGCCTACTGATCAGCAGCGACTGTGTCCGACTTCGCACCCCCCGATGCGGGTCCGAACCGATTGACGTTGGATACGTAGTCATGGGCATGCCCGCCGACCGATACCAGTTCCGGTCAGAGTGGCGCATCGAGGCCGAGCCCGACGCGGTGTACGCCACGCTGGCCGACGTGGCGACCTACCCGTCGTGGTGGCCACAGGTGCACGCGGCCAGGCAACTCGATGGTGTCTCCGGCGAGCTACGCTGCCGCAGCCTGCTGCCCTACGACTTGGTCTTCGTGATCCGGCGGGAGGTGGAGGACCCCGAGCGCCGCATCCTGCGTGCCACCCTGGACGGCGACCTCGCCGGCTCCAGCCAGTGGGAAGTCACCGCGGACCGCTCGGGCGCACTCGCGGTATTCGTTGAGGACGTGGTCGTGCGCAAGGCCCTGATCAGGTTGGCCGGTGCGATGGGCCGACCGGCGTTGCGGTTCAATCACGACCGGATGATGCGAGCTGGTGAGCGCGGTCTGCGCCGCCACCTGTCCCAGGGAGGAGCGACGGGCTGAAGGTCTAGCCGACACCACCTGGGCCAGTTGATCCTGCGCCTCTGGTGGACTGAGCGGGGAGGATGGCGCGGTGGGCCCGTATGACATCTCGGCGGAGCTCACCGCGTTGGTCGCCGTTGGCGTGCTGGTACTCACAACGCGGTGGGTGTTCCGCTCGTCGCGGCCCAGGTCGGGTCGGCCCGTCGACGCCTCGGACTCACCCCAGCTCGGCCTCCTGACGGTCGTCGTCAGCGGGGTGCCCCGCAGGGATGCCCTGCGGCATCGGGCTGTTCTGGGCGAGTCCGACATCCGCTCCTCCATGTCGCGGCGGGGCGACGGGACCATGGACGTCCTGGTGTTTCACGCCGACGCCGACCGCGCGCGCATCCTGCTCGAGCCCTCGTGACGTGACGTCCGAAGCGGCTCGGCGCAGCCGAGCCACCGGACAGAATTCGCCTCAGCGGCCGAACACCGCGGACTCAGCGCGCACGACATCTGCACCTAGCGCCCGCAGAGTCTCCTCGAACCGGACGTAGCCGCGGTCGATATGCGCAATCTCGGCCACCTCAGTGACCCCCTCGGCGACCAGGCCGGCGATGACGAGTGCGACTCCCGCCCGGATGTCGGTGGCTCGCACCGGCGCCCCCGAAAGCCGTTCCCGCCCGCGGACGACTGCATGGTGTCCATCGGTGCGCACGTCGGCGCCCATCCGGGCGATCTCGTCGCAGAACATGAAGCGAGCCTCGAAGATGTTCTCCGTGATCATCGCGGTGCCCTCGGCCACCGAGAGCAGGGCGATCGCCTGCGGCTGCAGATCGCTCGCCAAGCCGGGGTAGGGCAACGTCACCACGTCGAAGCTCTTGGGGCGCTCGGCACTCGCGATCCGGAACCCGTCGGCGCGCATGTCCACGACGGCGCCGGCACGGACCAGCTTGTCGAGCGCGATTTCCAGATGCGTCGGGTCCACGCCCCGGACCGTGATGTCTCCGCGGGTCGCGACGGCCGCGATCGCCCAGGTGCCCGCGACGATCCGGTCGGCGACAGCGCGGTGGGTCGTCGGTGCCAAGCCGTCGACGCCAGCGATCTCCAGGGTCGAGGACCCCACACCGCCGATCTGGGCACCCATCGACACCAGCATCTGGCAGAGGTCGACGATCTCCGGTTCGCGCGCCGCATTGTCGATGACCGTGGTCCCCTTGGCCAGCACCGCCGCCGTGAGAATGTTTTCGGTAGCGCCGACGCTGGGGAAGTCGAGCCAGATCGTCGCACCACGCAGCTCGGGCGCCTCGGCCAGCACATACCCGTGCTCGACGCGTACCTCGGCACCCATTCGCTGCAGCCCGGCGAAATGCATGTCCAGTGGCCGCGAGCCGATCGCGTCGCCGCCTGGCAGGGCGACCTTCGCTCGTCCGGTGCGCGCCAGCAGCGGACCCAGCACACAGATCGAGCCGCGGATCTTGCGCACCAGTTCGTAGGGCGCCTCCCACCGGGGTACTGCCGGTGTGTCGATACAAACCTGGTCGACGATGCCGTCACCGGACTCGCGAACGCCGCAGCCGAGGCGTTCGAGGAGTTCGTGCATGATCAGGACGTCGGAGATGGCCGGCAGGTTGCCTATCGTCGTCTCGCCGGTCGCGAGCAGGGCGGCCGCCATCAGCTTGAGCACGCTGTTCTTGGCGCCGACGACCTCGACCTCACCGGCCAGCCGCGCGCCGCCGGTCACTCGCAATACCTGCACCGAGCCAGGCTATCGTCCGGTCATGGCCGTTCATCTGACCCGCGTCTACACCAGGACCGGTGACGATGGGACGACAGCGCTTGGCGACATGTCGCGAGTGGCCAAGACCCATCCGCGCGTCGGTGCCTACGCCGACTGCGACGAGACGAACGCGGCGATCGGCGTCGCGCTCGCGCTGGGCGGGCTGCCGGAGTCGGTGGCCGCGGTGCTCACCACCATCCAGAACGATCTTTTCGACGTCGGAGCGGACCTGTGCACCCCGGTGGTCCCGGATCCGCAATACCCGCCGCTGCGCGTCACGGCCGACTACGTCGATCGCCTTGAGGGCTGGTGTGACCAGTTCAACGCCGATCTGCCGAAGCTCGCCAGCTTCATCCTGCCCGGCGGCACCGCGGGCGCTGCTTTGCTGCACCAGGCGCGCACGGTCGCACGGCGCGCGGAGCGCAGCGCATGGCTGCTCATGCAGGCCGATCCCGAGCACACCAACCGCGATGCCCTGCTGTATCTGAACCGGCTCTCGGACCTGCTGTTCATCCTTTCGCGGGTCGCCAACCCCGACGGCGACGTGCTCTGGAAGCCCGGCGGCGAACGCTAGCGGGAGCGCGCCGAGGACGGTGCGGCTTCGGTCGGTATCCCCTCGAAAGCGGCGTGACGGTTCATTTCGGGCGCAGGGACTGGGCGTAGGTCACGCCCCGTCCCACCCACGCTGCGAGCAGGCTGTCGGTCATCGAAGCGTCGGCATCGACACGGAGCCAGCCGTCCATCTCGCGCCCACGCATCTCGAACCGTCGCACGCTGGGCTCGTCGACCAGCTCGTCGGTCATTGCGGGGTCAACCCGCAGGAGCAGACCCCCCTGGCTGCTGGCACTCACCGCCATGTTGCCGTTGATCAGAAAGGCAAGCCCCCCGAACATGCGCTTCTCGCTCACACCGTCCGTGCCTTGCACGAGCTCGCGCACTCGTTCCGCGAGCTCATCGTCATAGGCCATGGCGTGAGTATCTCGCGCCGCACGCCGCACGGCCATGATCCGCGGGCCCCCTAGTGCTCTCACGCGACCGAGCGTTTGCCGACCGCGTCGCTCACCTGGGTGAGCCGCAGGCTGTTGCCGGACGGATCGCGCAGGCCGGCGTCGACGCCGTAGGGTCGCTGCTCGGGCTTCTCGACGAATTCCACTCCGCGGGCGACGAGCTGGTCGTAGCTGGCCTGGCAGTCGTCGGTGGTGAGGAAGATCGTTGTGGCGAAGCCCTTGCCCATCAAGTCGCTAATCTGTTCTGCGGTCCCGACGTCCACCATCGGGGGGCCAGGGATGGCCATCAACACGAGGGCGAAGTCGTCCTGGCCGGGCCACCCGACGGTGAGCCAGCGGAAGTTGCCGAGTTCGGCCATGGTGACGTCGAGCCGGACCTCCATGCCGAGTTTGGTCGTGTAGAACTCGAGGGCTTCGTCCTGGTCGTGGACCCACACCTGGGCGTTGCCGATGCTGATCATGACGTCCTCCTGAGATGGATGGCTGATGCCGGTGACGATATTCAGCCGGTGCCCGGGGAGTCTTCTCGAAACGTGCGGTGTTGCGGTCGGCCATAGGCGCGCAGCACGCACGCCGGGACGAGTGCGTAGGTGGCCGCCGGCGGAAAACTACCTCGGTAGGCCACTGGCGTCTTGCCAAACATCCGCACGAAGCTGGTGGTGAACGAACCGACACTTTCCAGCCCAACGAGCATGCAGATGTCGGCGACGGACGCGTCGGTGCCGCGAAGCAGGGCGGCGGCGCGTTCGAGACGTCGAGTCAGCAGGTATGCGTGCGGCGAGTCGCCGAAACTCCGGCGAAACTGCCGGCTGAAGTGCGCTCGAGACAGGCCAGCAGCTCGCGCGAGGTCATCGACGGTCAGCGCTTCGGCATAGTGGGAGTCGACCAGGTCCTTGGCTCGCTGCAGATGTCGCGACGGCGGCACAGAGCCCATGCGGTGATTATGCCGCCTCAGGTTGCCCCGGCCGGCTCGTGCCAGGGTGTCACGACATCGGTGCTGATGCCTCGAGCCACGACACGAACCAGGTGAACGCGCTCTCGCTGAAGCCGAAGGTGGCCGTCCCTTGGCCGTCGCGGCACTCCACGATGATCGCCGCCGCCGGTAGCGAAGCCAGCTCTGCCGCAACTGGTGGGCGGTGGGTGACGATGCTGAGCTCACTGCGGTGCAACACCTTGGTCGGCCGCGTACCGATCCCGATGCCGCGGTACCAGCGCAGTTCCCCCCCGGAGTAGCGCGCGATGCCGTACACCCACCGGTTGCCCCGTACGCGGACCGCGAGAGGGACACCACCGCCCCCGCGCAGCATGTATCGCTGCCGACCCAGCACCGCCGCCAGAACGACCACGACGAGAGCAGCGGCGCACCCGACCAAGACGTCGATGGTGTGCACGGAAGCTCCTCAGTCCGCCTGGATCGGCCTCAGACCGATTCTCCCGCTGCCCGCAGACGGGACAACGCACGATCGCGTGCCGCCACCCCGTCGGCTCCGGCGTCGGGATCGGCGCGCTCGAGCGCCGCCCGTGCGCGCGCTGTGTCGATGTCCTCCGCGGCTTCGGCCATCTCGGCGAGCACTGAGACGCCGTCTTCACGGACGGACAGGAAGCCGCCGTGGACGGCTACCCGCAGCTCCGACTCGTCGGCGCGATCGATGCGCACCACCCATCCCGGTGCGAGGGCGCCGAGCAACGGGGTGTGCCCGGGCAGGATGCCGAGTTCACCTTCGACCGTGCGGGCATAGACGGCCGTGGCCTCTCCCGACCAGAGCGCCCGCTCGACCGACACGAGCTCAACGTGCATCGTGGTCATCGGGATCAGACGTCCTTCAGCTCGGAGGCCTTGCGCTCGAGGTCCTCGATGCCGCCGCACATGAAGAAGGCCTGCTCCGGATACTCGTCGAAGTCACCGGCGGTCAGCTTCTTGAAAGCGTCGATCGTCTCCGCGACGGGAACGAACGAGCCGGGGATGCCCGTGAACTGCTCGGCGACGAAGGTGTTCTGCGACAGGAAGCGCTCGATCCGCCGGGCCCGGCCGACGATGATCTTGTCCTCTTCGGAGAGCTCGTCGATGCCGAGGATGGCGATGATGTCCTGCAGTTCCTTGTACCGCTGCAGGATCTGCTTCGTGCGCTGCGCGACGTCGTAGTGATCCTGGCCGATGTACTGCGCGTCCAGGATGCGCGAGGTCGAGTCGAGTGGGTCGACCGCTGGATAGATGCCCTTCTCCGAGATCGGTCGGGAGAGCACCGTCGTGGCGTCGAGGTGAGCGAAGGTGGTGTGCGGAGCCGGGTCGGTGATGTCGTCGGCGGGGACGTAGATCGCCTGCATCGACGTGATCGAGTGGCCACGTGTCGAGGTGATCCGCTCCTGAAGCTGGCCCATCTCGTCGGCCAGCGTCGGCTGGTAGCCGACGGCGGACGGCATTCGACCGAGCAGCGTCGATACCTCCGAACCGGCCTGGGTGAACCGGAAGATGTTGTCGATGAACAGCAGCACGTCCTGCTTTTGAACGTCGCGGAAGTACTCGGCCATGGTCAGAGCCGAGAGCGCCACCCGCAGGCGGGTACCCGGTGGCTCGTCCATCTGACCGAACACGAGCGCCGTCTTCTCCAGCACTCCCGACTCGGTCATCTCGGTGATGAGGTCGTTGCCCTCGCGGGTGCGCTCGCCGACACCCGCGAATACCGAGACGCCACCGAAGTTCTCGGCGACCCGGTAGATCATCTCCTGGATGAGAACCGTCTTGCCGACGCCGGCACCGCCGAACAGGCCGATTTTGCCTCCCGTGACGTACGGCGTGAGCAGGTCGATGACCTTGATACCCGTCTCGAACATCTCGGTCTTGCTCTCGAGCTGGTCGAACGGCGGCGGCTCGCGATGGATGGACCAGCGCTCCTTGATGTCGAGTTCGTCCTCCGCGACGTCCAGGGGCTGGCCGAGGGTGTTGAAGACGTGACCGAGAGTCACGTTGCCGACCGGCACCGTGATCGGCGAACCGGTGTCGAGGACTTCCGCCCCGCGCACGAGTCCGTCGGTCGGCTGCAGCGCGATGGCTCGGACCATGTCGTCGCCGATGTGTTGCGCCACCTCCAGGGTCAGCGTCTTGGACAACTCGCCGAGCGAGATCTCGGTGGTGAGCGCGTTGTAGAGCGCCGGAATCGAGTTTCGCCCGAATTCCACGTCGACGACCGGGCCGATCACGCGCACGACGCGCCCGCTGGACGTGCCGGTGGCTTCGTTATCGGCTTCGGTCTCGGACACAGTGGTCATTGCTCGCCGCTTCCTGCTCCGGCGAGAGCGTCGGCGCCGCCGACGATCTCGCTGATCTCCTGGGTGATCTCGGCCTGGCGAGCCTGGTTGGCCAGCCGGGTGTAGGTCTTGATGAGTTCGGTCGCGTTGTCGCTGGCTGACTTCATCGCCCGCCGCCGGGCCGCCGACTCCGAGGTTGCCGACTCCAGCAGCGCCGAGAAGATCCGCGCGCTGATGTAGCGCGGCAAGAGCGCGGCGATCAGCTCCTCGGGCTCGGGTTCGAACTCGTAGGACGTTCCCGAGGTGTCGTCGCTGTCCCCGTCGCCCTCGTTGGCATCGTCAGCCGCGCCCCTGACCGGCGATACCTGCACGGCGGTCGGGGTCTGGCTCACCGAGTTCACGAACCTGGTGTAGACGACGTACAGCTCGTCGATGCCCGGCTCGTCGTTCGACTCATGCGCCGATGTCGCTGTCAACGCCTTGACGACGGTCTCGGTGGCGTCGCGAGCGTCGAGGAAGTTCGGCTGCTCGGAGAAACCGGTCCAGGTTCCGGACACCGAAATCTGGCGGAACCTGTAGTACGCGACGCCCTTGCGGCCGATGACGTACCACACAACCTCCTTGCCCTCGCTGCGCAGCCGGGCCGCCAACACGTTCGCCCGCTTGATGACATTGGCGTTGTAGCCCCCGGCCAGGCCGCGGTCGCTGGTGATGATGAGGATGCCGGCGCGCTGCGGTGACTCGACGCCGGCCAGCATCGGGTGCTCCAGCGACGCGTTCCTACCGAGCGCTTCCAGGGCCCTGGTGAGCTCCTCGGCGTAGGGGCGGGCGGCTTTCATCCGCGCCTGTGCCTTGGCAATGCGCGAGGCAGCGATGAGCTCCATCGCCTTGGTGATCTTCTTCGTCGACTGGACCGAACGGATTCGGCGGCGGTAGACGCGAAGCTGCGCTCCCATCGACTACTTGTCCGAGTCGCTCTTGCCGGAGCTGTCCGCATCCTTGGCGGACCCACCCTTGTCGGCTGTCTTGCCGGCTGTCTTGTCGGCTGTCTTGTCGGCTGTCTTGTCGGCCGACTTGTCGGCTGTCTTGTCTGACTTCTTGTCGGGCGACTTGTCGGCTGTCTTGTCGGCCGACTTGTCGGCTGTCTTGTCGGGTGTCGTGTCGCCCGACTGGTCAGCCGACTTCTCGGCTGTCTTGTCGGACGCCTTGCCGGTGGCCTGTTCGTCCGCCTCCTTGGCCGACGGGCCGGCCGAACTGGTGTCACTCGGCTGAAACTGCTTCGTGAACTTCTCGACGACGCTGTCCAGGTCTGCGACCATGCTGTCCTCGAGCGCCTTGGCGTTAGCCAGGGTGTCGAAGAGCTCAGGCGAGTTATGCCCGATGTAGTCGAGAAGTTCGCTCTCGAAACGGCGAATGTCGGCCACGTCGACATCGTCCATCTTGCCCGTGGTTCCCGCCCAGATCGATACGATCTCCCGGCCGACCGGGAACGGCGAGGAGGCCGGCTGCTTGAGCAACTCGACCATCCGGGCGCCACGGGCCAGCTGCTGCTGGCTGGCCTTGTCGAGGTCGGAGCCGAAGGCGGCGAACGCTTCGAGCTCGCGATACTGCGCCAGGTCGACGCGCAGCCGGCCAGCCACAGCGCGCATCGCCTTGGGCTGGGCCGCACCGCCTACGCGCGACACCGAGATGCCGACGTTGATCGCCGGTCGTACGCCGGCGTTGAAGAGGTCGGTCTCGAGGAAGCACTGTCCGTCGGTGATCGAAATGACGTTGGTCGGAATGTAGGCCGACACATCGTTGCCCTTGGTCTCGATGACCGGAAGGCCCGTCATCGAGCCGCCGCCGAGGTCGTCCGAAAGCTTCGCGCAGCGCTCGAGAAGCCGCGAGTGCAAGTAGAAGACGTCGCCGGGGTAGGCCTCGCGGCCGGGCGGACGGCGCAGCAGCAGGGACACGGCGCGGTAGGCCTCGGCCTGCTTGGTGAGGTCGTCGAAGACGATCAGCACGTGTTTGCTGTCATACATCCAGTGCTGACCGATGGCCGAGCCGGTGTAGGGGGCCAGGTACTTGAAGCCGGCGGAGTCTGACGCCGGGGCCGCGACGATGGTCGTGTACTCCATCGCACCGGCCTCCTCCAGCGTGTCGCGAGCCGCGGCGATGGTGGAGCCCTTCTGCCCGATCGCGACGTAGATGCAGCGCACCTGCTTGGCCGGGTCGCCGGTCTTCCAGTTGTCGCGCTGATTGATGATCGCGTCTAGGCAGACGGTGCTCTTGCCGGTCTGCCGGTCACCAATGATGAGCTGGCGCTGTCCCCGGCCGATCGCGGTCATGGCGTCGATGGCTTTTACTCCGGTGAGCAGCGGCTCACGCACCTCTTGGCGCTGCACTACCGACGGCGCCTGCAGTTCCAGGGCTCGGCGCTCGTCGGACTCGATCTCGCCCTGGCCGTCGATGGGCTTGCCCAGCGGGTTCACGACCCGACCGAGGTAGGCGTCGCCGACCGGCACCGAGAGGATCTCGCCGGTCCGTCGGACCTCCTGGCCCTCCGCAATCTGGGAGGCGTCCCCGAGGATGACGACGCCGATCTCGCGCACGTCGAGGTTCAGGGCGATACCCAGGGTGCCGCCTTCGAACTCGAGCAGTTCGTTTGTCATCGCGCCCGGCAGGCCTTCGACGCGGGCGATGCCGTCGCCGGTCTCGGCGACGACGCCGACCTCCTCGCGGGAGGCCTCCGGCGAATAGGACGCGACGTAGCTCTCGAGCGCGCTCCGGATCTCTGCTGCGGAGATCGTCAGCTCTGCCATCAATGATTCCCTTGCCTTAGTCGGAACTTCCGTATCTCGGTGGTGGTCCTAGTTCGCGAGAGCCGCCCGTGCGCCGGAGAGCCGGGTGGCGATACTGCCGTCGATGACCTCGTCGCCGACCCTGACGACCAGGCCGCCGCGCACCCGCGGGTCGATGGCCGCGCGGATGTCGATCGGTCGCCCGTACAGGTCGCTGAGCGCCGCGGCCAGCCGGGTCACCTGCTGGCCGGTCAGCTCGACAGCCGAGACGACCCGAGCCATCGAACGGTTACGGCGCGCGGCCGCAAGCTCCAGCAAGTCGTCGAGCGCCAGGGTCACGCTGTGCTTGCGCTGGCTGGCGACCGCGTGCTCGAGCAGGGTCCGGGTGATGAGGTGCACCTTGTCGCCGACGACGTCACGTACCAGCGCGACGCGGCGCTCGGCGTCGGCGCTCGCCTCGTCGAGTGCTGTCGTCAGGCGCGATTCGGCGTTGAGCACCCGTTCGAAGCGGAACAGCTCGTCCTCGACCTCATCGAGCTTGCCGTCCTGCTCGGCGGCGGCGAACAGCACGTCATCGGCGGTGGTCTCCAGAGCGTCCAGGAGGTCCCAGGGCGAGGACCACCGCTGCGAGACCGCGACGCTGACCAGCTGCACTGCGCTGGCGCCGATCCTGTCATGGAAAAGGCCGCCGGCCAGATCCGCGCGGCGCTCGGCAGGCGTGGTGGGGTCGGCCAGCGTGCGGCGCAAGCGCGGCTGGGTGATGAGCAGATCGACGACTTCGTAGAGCTCCTGCGCGAGGCCGGCCATGCCCTGCGCTGTGGAGAACCGTCCGGTCACGTCGTCGACCCGCTCGCGCAGCGTGACGAGGGCCTCCCGGCTGGCGGCGTGCTTCACGACTGGCCACCAGCCTGCGCGTTGTCCTGGGCAGTGTCGTGAGCCTCGAGGCCGGCGATGAATGCGTCGACGGTGGCGCGGACCTGTGCATCGTCGCCGAGTCGCTGCTCGACGATCTTCTCGGACAGCTCTACAGCCAACGTGCCGATCTCCGCGCGTAGTTCGCGCACGACAGCGCCGCGCTGGGTGGCCAGCTGCTCCTCACCGCGGGCGATGATCCGCGCGGACTCCGCGACTGCCTGCGCACGCAGTTCCTCGACCGTACGCTGCGCCTCTGCACGGGCATGCTCGCGGATCTGGGCAGCTTCTTCGCGTGCCTCGGTGAGCGCGTTCTTGTATTGCTGCTCGGCCTGCTCGAGCTTCGCGCGGGCGGCATCGCTGTCCTCGATCTGTTTGCGGATCAGCTCCTTGCGCGCGGACATCACCTTCGACACCGGCGGAACGATGAACTTCGCGACGAAGCCGAGAATCAGGATGAAGGCGACGAGCTCGGCAATGAAGGTGGCGTTCGGCACCAGGAAGTTTCCGGCCGCCAGCACGGTCTGCGGCGCTGCCATGACCGACGCCTGCCCTACTTCGCCAGGACGAAGACGAACAGCACCGCGAAGGCGAGGTTGATGAAGTACATCGCTTCCACGAGGCCGACGGTGAGGAAGAACAGCGTCTGCAGGCGGCTCTGCGCTTCGGGCTGGCGAGCCACCCCGGCGATCAGCGAGCTACCGGCGAGACCGTCACCGATCGCCGCGCCGACGGCGCCGCCGCCGAGAGCGAGGCCGCCACCGATGAACGCGCCTGCAAGCTCAATGGACTTGGTCGTTACTTCGACAGCCATTTCTCTCCTCTATTCGTCAAGGTGTTGCGTGAGGTCGTGCCGGAAGGCGAGGGGATCCCGTCTGCTCAGTGCGCACCCACTTCGGCAGGTCTGACGGAGCTGAAGTAGAGGATCGTCAGGAGCGCGAAAATGAAGGCCTGGATGAGCCCGATGCCCGCGTCGAACACTTTCCAGAGGATGTCGGGAGCCCACAGGATGTAGGCGGGGAACAGGGCGATCAGCGAAACCATGATCACGCCGGAGAAGATGTTGCCGAACAACCGCAGGGCCAGCGTGACGGGCCGCACCAGTTCCTCGATGATGTTGATCGGCAGCATGGACCAGTGCGGCGTGAGCAGGTGGTGGTAGTAGCCACCCAAGCCCTTCTTACGGATTCCCGTGACGTGCATCCAGACGATCACCAGTAGCGCGAGGGCGTAGGGCAGGTTGGCATCGGAGGCCGCCGGCGGCGCGTACTCGGGGTGATGCCCGGTTGGCACGATCGCCAGCCAGTTGGCCACGAGAATGAAGAGGAACAGGGTTTCGGCCAGCGGCACGACGAAGGGGGCTGTCTTGACCCCCATCGTGTCCTCGACCTGCGTCTGCACCCAGCCCGTGACGGCCTCGAAGAAGAGCTGGATGCCCTTGGGGTTGCGCACGCTGAGGTGCGCGCGCATGAGCAGCCCCAGCCCGATGACGATCGCGCCGGCGATCAGGGTGCTCAGGATCGTGTCGACGTTCCACGTCAAGCCGAAGATGTGCCACTCGATGTGGCCGCCGACCTCGACATTGATTGCAACAGAATCCGTACTCATCTCAGCCCCCTACGAATGCCGAAGGCTGCGGAAGACCGGTATCGACGCGCCGGTGAGCATGAGCACCTGGAACACGGCCAGGCCGGCGAAGACTCCCAGCCCGTCCGGCTGAACGAGAAGCGCGAGCCCGAACGCGACGGCGGTGATGAAACCAAGACGCAGCAATACCCTGCGCGTGAACTGCCCCTTCTTCATGGATTCGGTCGAGGCATAGCTCAATACCGACAGCTGCAGCAGCCTGTTGTTGAACGCCCCGAGCGCGAGGCCGACGGTGGCGAAGACACCCATAAACGGGTGCCCGAGAATCGCAAGCACGACGATGCTCACCAACCCGAGGCCGGCGGCGACGATCGAGGAACGACGCAGGTTGGCGATCGCGTCGACCGGCGGAGTCGCAACAGGCTGCACGTTTACTCTCCACTCACTCTTTCAGGAAGGGGCGGATCTGGACGATGGTGTAACAGACGCCCCCGGCAATGCCGAGGGCGATGCCAACGAGAACCAGTATGGGAAATGTGTGTAGCAATCCGTCGAGCCACCAGCCGAGGGCGATGCCCGCCGCGAGCGTCACCGCGGACACGGTGCCGATTCCCAGCAGCGTTGACCAACCGGGCGCGTCGCGAGTCACTGTCACCCGCTGGGCGGCTAGTTGACCGACAGTGCCCGCACGCCGACTTCAGTCACAGGCAGCTCCTTGGGGTCGAGACCAACATCGTCACCAAAAAACGAACGGCCCGCAGCGGCGGGACCTGTTTGCCCTGCGTTTGCGGCGCAGAACGAACCTATCACAGCGCGATCGGCCGCTCTGGGGCGTCCCCGGGCCATGCCGCGCGGGCCGCCTCAGCGTTCTGCGCTACCCGTGCTCGACGGTCTCGCCATGGGCCAAGCGTCCGGCGATCGAGACCCGCCGACGTTGGCGCAGACCCGGAACTATGGAGAAGAGCACGCCCACCGCGGCGATCGAGAGCATGACCACAAGCACCAGGGCAACCCGGAATATCGACAGGGCCGCCCCGCCGAAGGCGAGCAGGGCCGACCAGAAGTACAGCAGTAGGACCGCCCGGCGATGACTGTGCCCGAACTGGAGCAGGCGGTGGTGCAGATGCTGCTTGTCCGGCGCGAAGGGCGACTGCCCCCGGCTCATGCGCCGGACCAGGGCCAGCAGCAGATCGACGAACGGGACCGCGAGGACCGCGACCGGGATGAGCAGTGGCAGCGCCAGGGGAAGCGATCCGAACGCGCTGCCGAATGCCTGGGGATCTGTGCTGGTGGTCGCTGTCGTGGCTGCGGCGGACAGCATGAGTCCGACCAGCATCGACCCGGAGTCGCCCATGAAGATGCGCGCCGGTGCGAAGTTATGTGGCAGGAACCCGATGCACGTGCCGGCCAGGGCAGCGGTGAGCAACGTCGGAACGGCAGCTACGTCGAGGTAGCCGCTGCGGGCCAGGTGGTAGGAGAACACGAAGAATGCGCCCGCCGCGATCGCGGTCACGCCTGCTGCCAGGCCGTCCAGGCCGTCGATGAAGTTCACGGCGTTGATGGTCAGCACCGTGAGCAGGATCGTCACCGGGATCGCGAGATCGCGGCCCAGGCTGACCGTTCCGCTGTCGCCCCACGGCAGGTAAACGTCACCAAGCTGTACTCCTCCGAGCGTGACCATCAGGCCGGTCGCGAGCACCTGCCCGGCCAGCTTGGTGAGCGAGTCGAGCTCATACCGGTCGTCGAGTACGCCGATGAAGCAGATGACGGCACCAGCGACGAGCACCCAGGGCATCTCCGGGCCATTGGCGAACGCGCCGCTCAGGGCGGGCAGGCGGGCCGCGACGAACAGGGCCATCGCGAACCCGAGCAGGAGCGCCACGCCACCCATGCGGGGGGTGGCCACCGCGTGCACGTCGCGATCGCGAGGGCGGGCCACCGCGCCCCACGCGATCGCCACCCGTCGGGCCAGTGGGGTCAGCAGGAAGCTGCCCGAGGCCGCGATGCTCGCGACGAGTGCGTACTCGAGGCTGGGATGGTAAAGGATCGCCACGATCAGCCCGCTATGTCCGCGACGACCTCGCGCAGGGCCTCGGCGCTCACCGCCCCGGCGCGCAGAATGAGCGGAATCTCGGCGGTGACGTCGACGATCGTCGAGGCAAGGCCCGACGAGCTCGGGCCGCCCTCGAGGTACACAGCGACCGCGTCGCCGAGCTGCTCCTGTGCTTCGGAGGCAGTGCGGGCCGGCGGCTGACCGGAGACATTTGCACTGGACACGGCCATCGGCCCCGTGATCTCCAGCAGTTCGATCGCGACCGGGTGCATTGGCATGCGTAGGGCGACAGTGCCCCGCGCGTCCCCGAGGTCCCACGCGAGCGAGGGTGCGTGCTCGACGACGAGGGTGAGCCCCCCGGGCCAGAACGCCTCGATCAGGTCCCAGGTGCGCTCGCTCACGACGCTGGCCAGACCCTCGATCGTCGTCCATGATCCGACCAGGACCGGCACCGGCATGTCGCGCCCCCGCCTCTTCGCAGCGAGCAGGCTGGCGACCGCCCGGTTGTCGAAGGCGTCCGCACCGATTCCGTAGACAGTGTCGGTAGGCAGCACGACGAGCTGGCCCGACGCCACGCAGCGGGCCGCCGACGCGACGGCGCTGGTGCGCTCGTGCACGTCGAGGCAGTCGTAGAAGAGGGCCACGCCGGTCATCCTGCCCTACGCGTCAGCACCGCACAGCCGTCACGTAGCGGGGCTGACCTGCCAGGTCGCGGTGTGCGCGAATGCCGCACCAGCCGCCCCGCTCCGCGAGTAACCGAGGCAGCAGCGCACCGTGGCTGTCGTCGTGTTCGATGGCGGCGACTCCCCCGGGCCGCAGCAACTCCGCCGCCCTGGCGATCACCGCGGGCATCAACTCCAGACCGTCCGGTCCGGCGAAGACCGCCTCGACGGGATCGGCTCGGACCTCGGGCTCCACCCGCAATGCGGCCGGCACATAGGGCGGGGTGCACAGGACCACGTCGACCGTTGCGCGCAGCGACCGGAGCAGGTCGGGGTCGCGGATGTCCGCGCTCACCACCTCGACGCTGGTGCCGACGGTATTGCGGCGCAGCCAGTCCAGCGCTCGGCCGCACCGCTCGACGGCGTATCCGCGCGCGCCCGGCACCTCGTCGGTTACGGCTATCGCCAACGCACCCGAACCCGCGCACAGGTCAACGAACACAGGCGCGCTGGCGGCACGCAGCGTCGGCAACACAGCGTCGACGAGCAACTCGGTCTCGGGTCGCGGCACGAATACGCCCGGCCCGACCGCCAGCTGGACGTGCCGGAACGGGGCGAGCCCGACGATGTGCTGCAGTGGCTCACGCCAAGCGCGTCGCGCGACCGCAGCGCCGAATGCCGACTCCACGCCCGACGGGACGGCATCGACGAGCGACAGGCGGGCCCGTTCGACGCCGAGGCAATGCGCGAGCAGCAGTTCGGCGTCCACGCGGGAGGAGGCAATCCCCGCAGCGCGCAGCTGCGCGGTGGCTTCCCGCAGCAGCGCCCCCGCAGTCGTCACGTTCGACTGCTCACTCGCCGTCGGCGCCGGCGAGCAGAGCTTCGTTGTCGGCCCGCGTCAGCGCGTCGATAACGTCGTCGAGGGCACCATCGAGCACCTGATCCAGGTTGTAGGCCTTGAATCCGACCCGGTGATCGCTGATGCGGTTCTCCGCGAAATTGTAGGTGCGCACCCGCTCCGAGCGATCGACGGTGCGCACCTGCGATCGCCGGGCGTCGGACGCGGCCGCGTCTGCATGTTCCTGCGCGGCCGCAAGCAGCCGGGCCCGCAGGACCCGCATGCCGGCCTCTCGGTTCTGCAGCTGGCTCTTCTCGTTCTGCATCGAGACGACCGTGCCGGTCGGGACGTGCGTGATCCGCACCGCGGAGTCAGTGGTGTTGACGCTCTGCCCCCCCGGCCCGGACGATCGGAACACATCGATGCGCAAGTCATTCGAGTCGATGTCGATCTCGACGTCCTCGGCCTCAGGCAGCACGAGCACGCCGGCAGCGGAGGTGTGGATCCGGCCTTGGGACTCGGTGGCAGGCACCCGCTGCACCCGGTGCACGCCCCCCTCGTACTTCAGCCGTGCCCACACGGTGCTGTCGGCCTTGCGCGACCTGACTGCGATCGTCGAGGACTTGACACCGCCCAGGTCGGTGGGCTCGTCGTCGAGCACCTCGGTCGACCAGCCCTGCCGTTCGGCGTAGCGCAGGTACATCCGCACCAGGTCCGCGGCGAACAGCGCGGACTCGTCGCCGCCTTCGCCTGCCTTGACCTCGAGGATGACGTCCTTGCCGTCGTTCGGGTCTTTCGGCAGCAGCAGTTCGCGCAGCCGCGCCTCGAGCCCGGCGATGCGCTCGGTCAGCGTGTCCGCCTCGGCCGCGAACGCCGGGTCCTCGGCGCTTAGCTCGAGCGCTGCCACGAGGTCACCGTGGGTGGTCTCGAGCTCGCTGGCCGCCGCGACGATCGGCGCCAGTTCGGCGAAGCGCCGGCCGAGATTGCGAGCCTTGTCCTGGTCGGAGTGAATCGCAGGGTCGGAGAGCGCCTGCTCGACCTGCGCATACTCGATCTGCAGTTCGGACAGCTTGCCGGTCTCGGTGGGCCTACTCACCGCAACTCCTCGCTTGGCGTGGGCGAGCGAAACGGCGCCCGCCAGCGCACCGGGTAGGTGCGGCGATGGGCGCCGTCGGGTGGCTAGGAGTTGCGGACGCGCTTGCCGAAGCGCTTCTCGAACTTGTCGACGCGGCCGCCGACGTCCATGATCTTCTGCTTACCGGTGTAGAACGGGTGGCAGGCCGAGCACACGTCAGCGTGCAGCTGACCAGACTTGGCGGTGCTCCGGGTGGTGAACGTGTTGCCGCACGAACAGCTCACCTGCGTCTGGACGTAGTCGGGGTGAATGCCTTGCTTCACTGCTGGATCCCTTCGTGCCGCGAACAGTCGCGGCGCTGATGGCCGCCGGGTCGCCCGCCGTCAAGATCAACGCGCGGACGTGAACCGGAGCCGGGTGGTCAGACGTCCCAGTCTGCCAGCACGCGGCCGACAGACCAAAACCGTTCAGTCAACGCAGCCACTCAGCTGGTTGTTCCCGCGCTAACCCTTCACCGAACCGGCGAGCAGGCCACGCACGAAGTACCGCTGCAGGGCCATGAAGACCAGCACCGGAATGACGATCGAGACGAATGCCGCAGCCGGTACCACCTCGCCGCCCTGTCCTGCTGTCGAACCGACCAGACCCGCGATCTTGACGGTGATCGGGCTGATGTCGGAGTTACCGCCGGACATGACCAGACCGACGAACAGATCGTTCCAAACCCACAGGAACTGGAAGATGCCGAAGGCAGCGAGCGCCGGGCGCAGCAGAGGCAGCATGATCTGCCGGAAGATCTGGCCGTGGCTCGCGCCGTCGATGCGCGCCGCCTCGAGCAGGTCACGCGGGATCTCGGACATGAAGTTGTGCATCAAGAAGACCGCCAACGGCAACGCGAAACAGGCATGGGCCAGCCACACCGCCCCAACGGTTCCGGCTAATCCCAGCTTGGGAATGACAGTCACCGACCCGATATGGGCCCCGCCGACCACGAAGCGCAACAACGGCACCACGGCAACCTGGAGCGGCACCACCTGCAGCGCGAAGATGCCGACGTAGATCCAGTCGCGGCCGCGGAAATCGATCCAGACCAGCGCATACGAGGCCAACGCGGCGACCACGATGGGTATTACCGCCGCCGGGATGACGATGGCCAGGGAGTTGACCAGGAACGGAAGCACCGACTTGCCGGAGTCACCGTGGATGCCTGTCGTGACGGTGCGGTAGTTGTCGAGGGTGAAGCCGTTGAAGTGCCACCAGCCCTTGGTGTCCTGGGCCTCCTTGGACCGGAAGGACTGCACCAGCAGGCCCACCGTCGGGATGGTCCAGACCACCCCGATCAGCAGCGCGAGCCCGGAAGAGACCGGGTTGGTGAGACCCTTGCGCACCCGCGCGACCGGCTTTTCGTGCGGCA
>JBHEMN010000117.1:0-14713 GCA_046262575.1 Jatrophihabitantaceae bacterium | reverse complement strand
CCGAACTACCTGCGCGACGTCACCGCCTCGGTGCTGATCCTGCTCTACCTGCCGGCCCTCGCCGGATTCGCCGTGCTGCTGGTGCATCCGGATGACGGGGCCGGGCGGGTAATCACGTTCGTCGCGACAGTCGTGTGCAGCGACACCGGAGGTTATGCCGTCGGCGTGGTGTTTGGGCGGCATCCATTGGCGCCGATCATCTCGAAAGCCAAGACATGGGAGGGCTTCACCGGATCGATCGCGTTCTGCTCGGCGGCCGGCGCCGCGTTCCTGACCCTCACCTTCCACGAGGCGTGGTGGAAGGGTGTGCTGTTCGGTGTGGCGATCGCCACCACCGCGACGCTCGGCGATCTCGGCGAGTCGATGATCAAGCGGGATCTCGAGATCAAGGACATGGGCAGCCTGCTTCCCGGGCACGGCGGCATGATGGACCGTCTCGATTCGCTGTTGCCGTGCGCGGCGGTGGCCTATCTCATCCTGTCCGGCTTCGCGCCCGCGGGTTGAGCCGTGCCGCCCCGCAGGGTGACCCAGAACGAAGCGGTCGCTGCCGCCGTCTCGGTGGTGGCGGCGCGAGAAGGGGTCACGACGTTCATCGGCATCGACGGGCCCGGGGGCGCGGGAAAGTCGACGCTCGCGGCGCGGGTAGCACGCGCAGTGGCCGGGGCGGTCGTGGTCGCGGTGGACGATTTCTCGGGACCGCGGTGGGCAGAATGGGACTGGACGCGGTTCATCCGGCAGTTGCGCGACCCGCTGCTCGCCGGGCGGATGGCGCGCTATCAACGCTGGGACTGGGACCGCGATGAGGGCGCAGAGTGGCATGACGTCTGCCCCGGTTTGCCGGTCATCGTCGAAGGCGTGTCGTCGACCCGGGATGAGACCGGCGTGCCATGGCAGCTGACGATGTGGGTCGATGCACCTGCCGACGTGCGCCTGGCTCGGGCCGTCCAGCGCGACGGCGCCGCGATGCTGGCTACGTGGCGCGACCTGTGGATTCCGTCCGAGGAGGCATACCGCGTGGCCCAGCGCCCAGAGCGACGCGTCGACCTCGTCGTCAGTGGCGTCGAGGTGGGCTGACTGTGTCGGTGTGCGGTGCCAGAGTAGGCGCATGTGGGAGACGCTCGACGAGCTCGCGGCGCTGCAGGCGCTACTGGACTTGAGCTTCGCGCGCGCATCGGTTCACCTTCTCTCGATCATGACTCCCGAACGCAGGCTTAGGTCCGACCGGCTGGCCGCAGCGATACCGACGCCTGCGGTACTCAACATCGCGTCTGTCACGGCCACCGGCGAGCCGCGAGTGTCGGCCGTCGACGGCCACTTCCTGCACGGGCAGTGGCACTTCACGACCGCCGCCGACTCGCCGAAGGCGCGCCAGCTCGGGGCCCGGCCGGCCATCAGTGCGTCGTACACGCCGCGTGACGGGTGGGGTGTGTTCTGTCACGGCCGGGCGCAGCTGCTCGACGGTGCGGGCAAGCAGCTGCTGCGCGAGCATTTCACCGCCACCTACGGCGAGGATCCGGAGGTGTGGGGCAGCATCGCCTACGTCCGCATCGACGCGGCCTGGATGGTCGCCTTTGCCATGTCCGACGAGGAAATGGCGCGGATCGACGCCGAGAAGTCTGCCCGCAACAAGCCCCCGACCACGTGAACTCTCGAGTGCTGCCTGCCGGCGGCTTGCTTCTGGACATGGACGGCGGCCTCGTCGATTCGAACGCGACGGTCGAGTCCCACTGGTCGCGCTGGCCCACCTGCCCGACCTGGGCTCGCTGACCATCGAGCCCGGCCAGGTCGGCTGGAGCTCCCGCGGCTGAACGCCCTTCCTGTCTTCCCCGCAGGTGGCCGGTTTCCGGCACCCGAACCGGTCACGCGCGGGGAAGGGGGCGTCGGCAGCCGGTCGTCAACGGGGAAGGAGCAGCTGACGCGGGGGCCTGCCCGGCGCTGTGACCGTGGGACAATTGGCGCCGATATGGCCTCCCTCCCGCTGGTGTTCGACGCACCACATCGTGGGCTGCCGCCGCGTCACCTGGCCGACCTCGACGAAGCGGCGCGCCGCGCCGCGGTCACCGAACTCGGTCTGCCGGGGTTTCGCGCCGATCAGCTGAGCCGGCACTACTTCGGCCGGCTCGAGAACAACCCAGCCGCGATGACCGACTTGCCCCCAGGCGTGCGCGAGCAGATCGGCACGGCGCTGCTGCCGCCGTTGCTCACCGAGGTTCGTCATCTCGAGGCCGACGCAGGTACGACCCGCAAGTCGCTGTGGCGTCTGCACGACGGCACGCTCGTCGAAAGCGTCCTGATGCGCTACCCCGCGAGCGGCGGACGGTCCGAGCGGATCACTGTGTGCGTCTCGAGCCAGGCTGGTTGCGGGATGGCCTGCCCCTTCTGCGCCACCGGGCAGGGCGGTCTTCGACGCAACCTGTCCACCGGCGAGATCGTCGATCAGGTCGCGGCCGCAGCGCGCAGTGTGGCGCGCGGCGAGATCGCGGGCGGCCCGGGTCGGCTGTCGAATGTCGTCTTCATGGGGATGGGCGAGCCGCTGGCGAACTACTCGCGCGTGGTCCCGGCGCTGCACCGGCTGATCGATGCGACGCCAGCCGGTCTGGGCATGTCACAACGCTCGATCACGGTGTCGACCGTCGGGCTCGTCCCGGCCATCGGCAGACTCGCTGACGAGGGCCTCAACGTCACCCTCGCCGTGTCGTTGCACGCACCCGATGACACATTGCGCGACTCGCTCGTGCCGGTCAACACCCGGTGGAACGTCGCCGAGGTACTCGCCGCCGCCGACGCATACGCCGCACGCACCGGCCGGCGCTACTCGATCGAGTACGCGATGATCCGCGACATCAACGATCAGCCCTGGCGGGCGGATCTGTTAGGCGATCTGCTCGCGCCGCGGCTCGCCCACGTGAACCTGATCCCGCTCAACCCGACGCCAGGGTCGGACTGGGATGCCTCTCCCAAACCGGTCGAGCGGGAGTTCGTGCGCCGCATCGAGCTGCGTGGCGTGTCAGTGACCGTCCGCGACACGCGCGGGCGCGAAATCGACGGAGCGTGCGGGCAGCTCGCCGCTTCCGGCTGAGCGCCAACCAGCTACGCCGCCAAGCACCGGACGTCAACGGAGCACGTCGTCCAGTGCGACGGAGTGGTACGCGTGCGCTTGCGCGACAGGGGCGTTGGTGAGCATCCCCTCGTGGGTGTTCAGGCCCAGCGCCAGCGCAGCGTCGGCCCGCAGCGCCTCGCGCCAGCCGCGGTTGGCCAGTTCGACGGCATAGGGGAGCGTCACGTTGGTGAGCGCGTAGGTCGAGGTGTGCGGCACCGCGCCGGGCATGTTCGCGACGCAGTAGAACACCGAGTCGTGCACCGGATAGGTCGGCTCGGCGTGGGTGGTCGGCCGCGAATCCTCGAAGCAGCCGCCCTGGTCGATGGAGATGTCCACGAGTACTGAGCCCGGCTTCATCCGCGACACCAGCTCGTTGCTGATCAGCGTCGGCGCCTTCGCCCCGGGGATCAGTACGGCGCCGATGACCAGGTCGGCGTCGAGCACCGCCCGCTCGATCTCGTAGGTGTTCGACGCGACGGTCTGGCAGTGGCCCAGGTAGATCGCATCCATCTGGCGCAGCCGTGCCACATTCTTGTCCAGCAGCAGCACCTCGGCCTGCATGCCGAGCGCGATGGCCGCGGCGTTCTGGCCCGACACGCCGGCGCCGATCACGACGACCTTCGCGGCGTACACGCCGGGCACCCCGCCCATCAGGGTGCCGCGTCCGCCGCCCTGGCGCATCAAATGGTACGAGCCGACTTGGGGCGCGAGGCGACCGGCGACCTCGGACATCGGGGCGAGCAGTGGCAGTGAGTTGTCGGGTAGCTGCACTGTCTCGTAGGCGATGCCGGTCGTGCCGGCGGCGAGCAGCGCGTCGGTGCAGCTCTTGTCGGCAGCCAGATGCAGGTAGGTGAACAGCACCTGGTCCTTGCGCATCCGGTGGTACTCCTCGGCGACCGGCTCCTTGACCTTGAGCACCATCTCGGCGACGCCCCACACGTCGTCGGCGGTCTCGAGGATCCGCGCGCCCGCGGCGACGAAGTCGTTGTTCGGGATCGAGGAACCCAGGCCTGCGTCACGCTCGACGTAGACCGCGTGCCCGCATCGGACAAGCTCGTGCACACCCGATGGTGTGATGGCCACGCGGTACTCGTGGTTCTTGACCTCGCGGGGTATGCCGACCTTCATGAGGAGTGCCTCCGCAGACAGGGGGAGAGCTGCCGTAGAAGGATGATGAAGGATTGGGCGCCCGAACGCCATGGAGATGCCGAAAATTCGCTAGATTGCCTTCGTGGCAGTCAAGAATTCACGCCCTGTCGTTCGTGACCGGCCCGTATCGAACAATGTTCGTCCCGCGCTGGACGACGTCGACCGCCGCATCCTGCACCACCTCGCCGCCGATGCGCGGATCCCCAACAACGCCCTCGCCGACCTGGTCGGAATCGCGCCGTCGACGTGTCTGGGCCGGGTGCGCGCGTTACGTGACGGCGGCATCATCCGCGGCTACCACGCCGACGTCGACCCGGCCGCGCTCGGGCGCCCACTCCAGGCGATGATCGCGGTGCGCCTGCAGTCGCACGCGCGTGGGCACATCACCGAGTTCACCGCGATGGTCGCGGCGCTCCCCGAGGTGCTCAACGTGTTCTTCCTCGGCGGCACCGACGACTTTCTCGTCCATATCGCCGCGACCGGCACCGAGAACCTGCGCGACTTCGTCGTGGTCAACCTGAGCGGCAATCCCGACGTCGCGCTGACCGAGACCAATCTGATCTTCGAGCACGTCCGCGCCGGGCTGGCCCATTGAGACCCACCATCCCGCTGCGTCGCCAACCAGCTGACGCGGCGCTCAGCGCGCTCCGGCGAACACTCCGGCCGGGAACGCTCCGCGCGCGACCACGGTGCGCGACAGCGCTTTGCCAAGTTCGATCAGGCGTTCGGTCCGCTCAGCCCCGAGGTGCTGCCACGGCGCTTCGTCCAGGCGATCGGTGTCCGCCTCCACCTGCTCGCGCAGCGCGACACCCTCGGCAGTGAGGCCGTCGGTGTCCATGAGGCCTCGCGCGCGCAAACCTGCGACGGCGGCCGACCATTGCTCGTCGGACCAGCCGCGCAGCACTTTCGCGGTTGACTCGAGAAAGCCGCGTCCCGTCGCCGTGTGAGTGACGATCGACTCGATCCCGGACAGGCCAGCGCTCTGCAGGGCGACGACGTGTCCGTCGCCGCGATACTCCCACAGCAGGGAGGCCGCGTGCCACAGCACCAGGTGCGCTTCCTGCGGCCAGTCCAGGTCGGCGTGTCCTGCGAACAGTGGCCGGCCCTGCGGCGCCAAGCCCACGGTGGCCTCCCGCGCGAGGTCCGCGGCCTCGCTCACCTCGTCTGAGGTGACCGCCTCGCCGAGCAGCCGACGCAGCGCCAGGTCGGCGACCGTGAGGCGTGCCGCGAGGATGTCCACGGGTGACGCGAGCGTCCATGCCCGCGGGATGACCCGGGCGACGACCTCGGGATTGAAGTTGTAGAACGTGGCCGCTACGACCCCGGCCGATACCGCGCCCATCGGGGCTGAGCGGCTGGCGAAGTAGCCCATCCGTCCCGGGCGCAGGCCGACCGCGACGTACTCCTGCTCTGCCTCCGGCACGAAGTAGATCAGCGAATGCAGCGGGTCGGTCGCGCGATGGGCGCGGCCGGCGACGCTGGGAACGGGTCGGGTGCTCACCCGCGCCAGCCTAGCGTTCACTCCGAGCGCAGAACCTCGGCGAGTTTCAGCCGCGCGGCACGGCGGCCTGGTGGAGCGCCGAGCGCCGCCGCGGCGAGCAGCCCGGCCGGGACGAGGAGCAGCAACGCCCAGTACGCGGTGGGCGGCTGGTACTGGAGCGGCATGATGCCGGCCGCGATGCGCCACAGCGACCGGCCGGCTGCGAGCCCGATCGGGATGCCGACGAGCAGTCCGGTGACGACGTAGACAAGGGCCTGGGTGACGACCAGGCCGCGAGCCTGATGCGGTGTCATCCCCAGGGCGCGCAGGATCGCGATGTCGCGGGTACGCCAGCGCAGGGTGACCAGCAGTGTCTGGCCCACGGCAAGCACCGCGATGAGGATGAGCACCGCACCGAGGACAAGCGGTAGCTCCCGCACGTCGTCGATCTCGCGCACCTGCACGGGCACGAATGCCGTAAAGATCAACGGGGGGGCGCCCCCGTGCGTCCGCGCGCCCGCGCGCTGCAGGCGAGGAATCAGCCCGCTCGGATCGACCCCCGGCCGAACCGCAAGCAGTGCGCCGTGTTCCTTGAAGCCGCTGAAGATGCGGTCATAGCCCCCCGAAGTGATCCACGCACCGCTGTCGTAGTTTGTCGTCGAGCTCTGCACCCCGTATCCGATGCCGACGACGCGCAACTGCCGGGTGCCCCGGTTACCGCTCATCGGTATCGCGGACCCGAGCGTCACCCCGAGATCGCGTGCGGTGGTCGGTGCCAAAACGACTTCGTCGTCGGCCGCCGGAGCCGCACCGTCGGTGAGCACGATCGGCACGGGCGTTCCGACCGGGTCGTAGCTGTTGGTGACTATCGTGCTCCTCCCGGACGTGCCTGCAGCGACCCGAAGGTTGTTGATGCCGACCACGTCCGGGTCAGCGGCTAGCCCAGCGAGGACCGGCGCGGTCGGGGCGAAGTCCTGGCCGCCGAATCCGAACGCGACCTCCAGCTGATAGCTCCGGCCGAAGCGTTCGGGATGTGTCGCCGCGTCGGAGACTCCGGCGGAGAAGGTGAAGGCGGCCAGGATGCCGACGACGCCCGAGATCGACCCGAGCAAGGCAGGACGGACGGCGACCGCGCGGCGGCCGAGGCCGGGCTCCAGGGCGAAGCGGGCGCCGAGCACGACCGGCACCGGCAGACCGAACTTGGCCGCGGCCTTCGCCACTGTCGAGGGGCGCGCCGGGGCGCTTCGGTCCGCTCGATTGAGGCTGCGCCATGCACCCACCGAAGACGCTCCGGCAACGGCCGCCGAAATCAGGACCCATCCGGGGCCGAGAACCAGCCAATCCGCGTTGGTCCCAGGGCTTGGCTCACGTTGCGCGGCGGCGCCGAACGGCAGCCACCGAGAACACACGATGGCCAGTCCCACTCCGATGCAGGTGGCGCCAAGCGCGGTCAGCGTCGGCCCCGCCGTGCTCATCGCAACGGCCTGTCGCCGGGTCAGTCCTACGGCCCGCAGCCGCCCGAGTTCGGCGGCGGTGACTGCTGCGTGCCGCCCGAGCGTCTGACTCACCATGACCGAGGCGGCCAGCAGCAGCACCAGCCCGAAGCTTAATAGCGCCGCACTTTCGAAGCGGGTCACATCGTGGGCATGCCGGACGAATTCGGCACGATCGAGGACATCGAGATCTGACCGTCCACTCACGCGCGCGAGATCGCGACGAAACGCCTGCAGGTCAGCCACTCCGTGCCGCAACCGGACCAAGGCGTTGAAGGGGGTGCTGTTCGAGGTGCCCAGCAGATTGGCTCGATAGTGGGTCAGGAGCGCGGGCGACGGGATGACGTTGCCGGGGCTGCCGACGTCGTCACCCCACCACAGCGACCGGACAACCCCCACGATCCGCAGCGACACCCTCGGCCCGGACGGTCGCTCGGTCGACGCGGCCTGGATGCTCGTCTCTGCCTGATCGGGTGTCGGGAGTTGCAGCGTGAGTGTGTCGCCGGCCCCACGGCCGGTCTTTCGTACAACCGCCGGGGTCACGACCACTTCGTCCTCGCGCGTGGGATCGGACAACCTCCCGGAGAGCAACACCGGTCGTTCGATGGTGCGCATCCCGTCGGCATCCGCGGGCACGAGCGGCGACAGGGCATCGTTCGGCGACTCCAGGATGCTCAGGCTGGCATATGCCGGGAACGTCGTGAGCGCTTCGACTTCGGGCAGTGCCCGGACCCGGTCCCAGTCGAAATGAGGCTGATTGGGCACCACGACCGCGGTGCCGGGAAGCGTGACCGACAACAGCCGGTCTACGGCACTCGCGCCCCGCCGTGCGCCAGCGACCGAGGCGAGGACCGTGGCGGTGCTGAGTGCCACCAGCAGACCGAGTACGACCATGGCGCGCCAGCGACGAGACAGCTCGAGCCGTAACCACACGACGACGACCGACGCGGTCTGGTCCACACGATCACTCGAACAGATCCCGAGCGCCCGCGGAAGGGTGCTGGGCCTCGGACATCGAGGATGCTGGCACCCGCAATTCGGTGCCATCTCGTTACCGCCGGGTCCATGCCTCCGTCAGCAGCGAGCGCAGCGGGTCGGTCGCGCGATGGGGGCGGCCGGCGAGGGCGCTGGTCATGCACGTCGCACTAGCTATCCGGGACTGGCACTCCCGGCCGAGTACGCGGGCAAGCATGCTGCGTTTGGACGCCCAATGGGGTAGACGGGCCGGCCGGCGAACATCCTGGAAAGCGCGAGCGGCTTGCTCATGTCGGCGAGCCGCGCCGGCGGGTCCTCCGTGACTTCCAGGGGGCTGGACACGATCACCGCAGCGTCGAAACAGACGAGGTACAGGTCGGAGCCGTCATCGGCTGCGTCGGTCAATGGCCCGTCATCGTCGTCGGGGGTCCGGCAGGGCATGCCACTGCCTGCTCGAAGGTCGTCATCCCGAGACTGGAGAAGGTCGCTTCGGGAAACAAGGTGCCGAGCAGGGCGCGCGCCGCCGCCGGGTCGTGGCGGTTTGGGAGCGGCGACGGTGGCACCGACCCGTCATGGGCCCAGATGAAGCAGCTCTACCACTCCATGGCTAGAGGCGCGTCCAAGCTTGCGTCAGCACCGAGCGCAGGATCTGCTCTATCTCGTCGAACTCGGGCTGAGCGATGATCAGTGGCGGCGCGAGTTGCACGACCGGGTCGCCGCGGTCGTCGGCGCGGCAGTACAGGCCGCCGTCGAACAGCGCCTTGGACAGGAACCCGCGCAGCAGCCGCTCGGACTCGTCGTCGTCGAAGGTCTCCTTGGTGGCCTTGTCCTTGACCAGTTCGATGCCGTAGAAGAAGCCGTCGCCGCGCACGTCGCCCACGATCGGCAAGTCGGTCAGCTTCTCTAAGGTGCTTCGGAACGCCCCTTCGTGCTGCAGCACGTGCTCGTTGAGTCCCTCGCGTTCGAAGATGTCGAGATTGGCCATCGCCACTGCTGCCGAGACCGGGTGCCCCCCGAAGGTGTAGCCGTGCGGGAAGTAATCCTGACCGTTCCAGAACGGCTCGGCTATGCGGTCGCTGACGATGCAGGCGCCGATGGGGGAGTAGCCGCTGGTCAACCCTTTCGCGCAGGTGATCATGTCAGGCAGGTAGCCGAACTTGTCGCAACCGAACATCGTGCCCAGCCGGCCGAAGGCGCAGATCACCTCGTCGGAGACCAGCAGTACGTCATACCGGTCGCAGATCTCGCGGACCCGCTGGAAGTACCCGGGCGGGGGAGGGAAGCAACCCCCGCTGTTCTGCACCGGCTCGAGGAAGACCGCGGCCACGGTGTCCGGGCCCTCCATCTCGATGGCCTGCTCGATCTGGTCGGCGGCCCAGCGCCCGAACGCCTCGAGGTCGTCGCCGTGTTCGGGTGCGCGGTAGAAGTTGGTGTTGTGCACCTTGTGCCCGCCCGGGACGAGCGGCTCGAAGAATTTCTTGGCATCAGGTATGCCAGTGATCGACAGGGCGCCCTGCGGCGTGCCGTGGTAGGCGATGTTGCGGCTGATCACCTTGTGCTTCATGGGTTTGCCGACGAGCTTGAAGTACTGCTTGGCCAGCTTCCAGGCGGTCTCCACCGCCTCTCCGCCCCCGGTGGTGAAAAAGACCTTGTTCAGGTCGCCTGGGGCGTAGCCGGCCAGCCGGTCGGCCAGCGCGATGGCCGGCGGGTGCGCGTAGGACCAAATCGGGAAGAACGCCAGCTCACAAGCCTGCTGGTAGGCGGCCTGGGCGAGTTCCACGCGGCCGTGGCCGGCCTGCACCACGAAGAGCCCAGCCAACCCGTCGAGGTAGCTCTTGCCGTTCACGTCGAAGATGCGGGCACCCTCGCCACGCACAATCGTCGGTACCGGTGCCTGCGCGTAGGACGATTGCCGCGTGAAGTGCATCCAGAGGTGCTCGCGTGCCTTCGCAGCGAGGTCAGCGGCGTCGAAGCTCTGCGCGGCAGCGGCGGTGTGGACGGGTGTAGTGGTCATCGGGCGCCCCAGTTGTAGGTCTGCTTCACGAGTTTGAGGTAGAGGAATGACTCGGTGCGGGTCACCCCGGCGGTGGTGCGGATGCGGTCGTTGATCAGGCGCAGCAGGTGATCGTCGTCCTCGACAACGACCTCGACCAGCAGGTCGACCGAACCGGCGGTGACGACGATGTAGTCGACCTCGTCGATCTGGGCGAGCTCATCGGCGATCGCCTGGACATCACCGGTGACCGAGATCGCGATCATCGCCTGGCGGGCGAACCCGACGTGCACCGGGTCGGTGACCGCCACGATCTGTATGACGCCGCTCTCGATGAGTTTCTGTACTCGTTGGCGGACAGCGGCTTCGGAAAGTCCGACCGCCCTGCCGATCGTGGCGTAGGCCATCCGGCCGTCCTGCTGGAGCTGTTCGATGATGGCCTTGTTGATGTCGTCGGCCAACCTGAGCGAATGCGTGCGAGTCATGTCAACGATTTTGCCCGCTCTGCACCTAGTTGGCAAATGAATTCGTTGCAATGGCCGAATCTGGCGACGTAATTAGTTGAAATACTCGGCTTGACAAGGCAGACTCGGCCGTTCCTTCCTGGGCGCAACCGCGGGCCATCGGGGTGAGCTCGACTGCACCATCGGCGCGACCAGCAGCGATACGGTGCACGACATGGCTAGGTATGGACCGCAGTTCGGCCCGGACATCACGTTCCTCGGCGTCGAGCGCTGTGACTGGGCCGACGCGGACACCTACGCCGATGCCGACGTGGTCATCCTGGGGGCGCCGTTCGACGGCGGCACCTCACACCGCGCCGGCACGCGGTTCGGGCCGCAGTACATCCGCCAGTCCTGTTACCTGGCGCACGACGGATCGCGGCCCTCGCTGGCCATGCGCGTGGACGGATTACGGGACCTGCGCGTTTACGACGCAGGCGACGTCGAGATGTTCTCGGGGGACGCGGCGCGCTCGGTTCGCGACCTGCAGCATGCCGTGCACGCCGTAACGCAGAGCGGCGCCATGCCGCTCGTGCTGGGCGGGGACCACACGATCGCCTGGCCCGACGCCGCCGGGGTGGCTCAGCACCTGGGCCAAGGTCGCATCTCGATGATCCACTTCGACGCGCACGCCGACACCGGCAACATCGAGTTCGGATCGCTGATCGGGCACGGCCAGCCGATGCGGCGCCTGATCGAGTCCGGAGCCCTGCGCGGCGACCGGTTCCTGCAGATCGGCCTGCGGGGATACTGGCCCCCGCCCGAAACGCTGGACTGGATGGCCGAGCAGCACATGCGTTCCTACGAGATGTCCGAGATCGGCGCCCGGGGGTTGACCGCGTGCCTGTCCGAGGCTTTCGCCATCGCGCTCGACGACTGCGACGGCGTCTTTCTCTCCGTCGACATCGACGTCTGCGATCCAGGTCATGCGCCCGGCACCGGGACGCCCGAGCCGGGCGGCCTTACCGCCCGAGAACTGCTCGATTCGGTACGCCGCATCTCCTACGAACTGCCTGTGGTCGGGATGGATGTGGTCGAGGTGTCGCCACCGTACGACCATGCCGAGATCACGTCGCTGCTGGCCAACCGGGTCGTACTCGAGGCGCTGACCGGGATCGCCCGCCGCCGGCGCGACAGCGCGAACGGTACGCCGTGGGATCCCGGTCAGCCCCTGCTCGAGAGGCGATAGGGCCTGCCGGCTCGGTACTAGACCCGTCCCAGCGCAAGGCGGGCAACCGGCTCGAGCTGCCCGAGGGTGGCTTCGGCGCGCAGGCTCACGATGCTCACGCTGAGGTTGGCCCCGTGGTCGTAGACGTTCAGGATCCCGCCGAGGAACCACGCGGACTCGCCAAGACCAGGGACTGCCTTGGCACCGCCGTCGCCGTAGGTCTTGTCGAATTGGCTCCTGCTCAGCGTGCTGTGCGGAAAGAAGCTGATCGTCAGCGCCAACCCGGCGGCGGTGCGGTCGGCGAAATCGGTGCTCTGGAAGACGCAGCTCGAGCCACGTACGGCACCGACTCCGAGGGCCTTGCCCTTCGGCGGCTTTACCGGCTTGCCCAGGAAAGCCCGAGCTTCGGCGGAGGTGACCAGCGAACAGGCATCGACGGGGCCGCCGACTGGAGTTGCCCCGTTGGCGGCGGTCGAACTCGACGTTGCCGTCGCAATCGCCCCTCCGGAGGATTGCCGACCAGCAGCGGTCGCGTTGTGCGAACCCGAGCTCGAACTAGTGCACGCGGCCAGGAGGCAGGCCACGGTCGTGCTCGCCAGCGACATCAGCGCACCTGCCTTGAGCCGGCCGGGTTCGCGCGCTCGCCCTCGTGCCGTCCACGTCCGATCGTTGGTGAGACGGGTCGATCTCATCTGGTGACTCCTCGCCTGGTCCGGTCGGTCATGGGAGACAGTGGCCGGAACCACTAAAGATCGGCTAAAGGACCTCGGACCGACCGGCGAGCAACTCGTCTACGACGCTCGCCAGCGGAACCCGCCGCGCACCGGCCGAGATGTCCTCGACGCTCGACGCGTCTAGGGCCCGGTGTGCCGCGGTCACGGCTGCATCGCGGTCATCGCTCTCGTCGGCGACGAAGATCGGCGCACCCAGGCGGCGGCGTTCGCGGTCGGTGACAGTCAGCAGACGCAACGCGGGGCCGGCTCGGCCCTCGCCGAGTTCGAGAATGGCCAAGGCCTCGATCGCGTCCAGCTGCCCTTCGTCGAGCGCGAGCTCGCGGTATCGCAGGAGAGATTCAAGACCGAGTCGGCGAGCCTGGTCCAGTTGGCCCCGCCGCCGGGCCACCACGCCCAGGTTGCCGAGGGCGGCTGCCTCGCCGCGAACGTCGCCCGCGTCCCGGAACCGGTCGACCGCTTCGGTGAAACCTGCCTCGGCCTCGTCGAGCCGACCGACGCAGCGCAGCACCGTGCCCCTGTTGTTGGCGACCACGGCTAGGCCGCGTTCTTCACCCGCGAGCTCGGCCTGTAGACGGAACTGTTCGACGTAGCCGAGCGCTGAGTCGAAATCGCGCTGCCCGGTCGCGGTCATGCACAGGCTGTTGAAGGCCATGGCCAGACCCTTCGGCACGCCCGCCTCGCGCGCGACCTCGAGCGCCTGCTCACCCAATTTTCGCGCCCCGTCCAGGTCGCCGCTGTTACGGGCCAGCGCCGCGGCCGCGCGTAACGCCGCTCCCCGCTGGGCGGGCAAGGCGGCGGCGGCCACTTCGAGCGCCCGCTTGATCCAGGTCGCCCCCTCGCGCATCTGGCCGGACTCCCACCAGAACCACCACAGCGGCGTCGCGATGGCCAGTGCCAGCTCAGGGCGTTGCCCGTCGCAGAGCGTCCACTCCATCGCTGCGCGGAAATTGTCGAGTTCGGTGCCGATCCGATGCATCCACAGCGCGTTGTCGTCGCCACCGAACTGCGGCGCGCTTTCGATCAGGTCGCGGTACCAGGCGCCATGGCGAGCTCGGGCGGCCTCAGCCTCTCCGGATTCGTCGAGTTGATCCCTGGCGTATTCGTGGATGGTCTCGAGCATCCGGAATCGACTGGTCAGCCCACTGGCGTCCACGACGAGCATCGATCGTTCGACCAGGCTGGCCAAGGTGTCCAGCACCGCGGTGGACGGATCGCCCGGATCGCCCGGATCGGCCGCGGGATCGGCGCCCACGTATTCAGCGGCTTCGAGGCAGAACCCGCCGGAGAACGCGGCCAGCCGGCGAAAGAGGACCCTCTCGTCCTGTTCCAGCAGCTGGTGGCTCCAGTCGATGGTGGCGCGCATGGTGGCGTGCCGGTCGACGGGCGTCCGCGAGCTGCTCGCGAGTAGATCCAGCTGGTGGTCCAGGCGCAGCTCGACCTCGCCGAGGGACAGGACCCGCAACCGCGCCGCGGCCAGTTCGATCGCCAGCGGCAGGCCGTCCAGTCGCTGGCAGATGGCTCGCACCGAGTCGATCGTGCGCGCGTCGACGCGAAAGCCGTTTCGCGCCGCGGCACCGCGGGCGGCGAACAGCCGGAGCGCATCGGCGTGCACCGCACTCTCGTAGGGCTCGTCGGCGGTGGGCAGCGCGAGACCGGCAACGGGCACCACCGCTTCTCCGGCGACGCCCAGGCTTTCGCGGCTGGTGGCCAGGATCCGCACGCCGCTGCACCGATCGAGCAACGCGCCCGCGAGCTCCTTGGATTCCTGAATCAGGTGCTCACAGTTGTCGAGGACCAGCAGTACCCGGACCCGGCGCAGCCGAGCAATGACAGACTCGCTCAGCAGCTCGCCGGCCAGTTCGCGCACCTCCAGCGCCGCCGCGACCCGAGCGATGACCGAGTCGCCCTGCGTCGATGCGGCGAGATCTATGAAATGCACCCCGTCAGGATGTTGCGCCTGGCCGACCTCGCGGGCCAGTTGCACGGCAAGGCGGGTCTTGCCCACCCCGCCCGGTCCGACGAGCGTCAGCAACCGGCTGCGCCCGAGCAGGTCCTCGAGGCGGTCCAGTTCGCGCCGCCGGCCGACGAACCGGTCACCCGGCGCGGGCAGGTTGGACG